>NZ_JANDMF010000026.1:0-77523 GCF_031626875.1 Clostridium sp. SHJSY1 | reverse complement strand
ATAACGCGACTGAAAGCTAGATAAAATCTAGCTTTCAGTTTAAGATTTTTTTATACTTTCCTTTACATTAAAAAAAGTGGCCAAATGCCACTTTTTATCATGTGTTTATGTAGTTAAGAATAAAGCTGTTCTAAATTGGATAACTTAATCCCTTTAGAAACAACTTTCTTTATTCTAAATAGATAACAAATTTACATATTCTTTAAAAATTGAATTTTTTGTTCTATTGTAAATTTCATTATATGTGCTAATAGCTAAATTAATTAAATAAGAATAATCACTAAGATCTTTTAATCTTATACCAAAGAATAAGCCATTCATTTTTGATATATTTAAGCACATCTGATCTTCTAAGCTTCTAAAATTCTTTTTGCTATCCGCCTTTTCTCTTGCTACATTTTCTTGATGTTCTCTCCAAGCTCTTCTAACTTCCCATGGAGCATCTAATGCTGGAAAAAATAGCTTCTTATTTCCTTCTTTCCAGATATGAAATTCTTCACTATTAAACTCTATTCCAATATCACTTAATTTTAACTTTTCATATATTATTTTATCTTCTACTTTAATTTGTTCTATATCATAATCCTGAATCTCTTTTGAATTTTCTCTGTTTTCATTAATGTGTTTTTGCAAAAAATAAGTATATCCCTCATTACTTCTTGTTGTTGTCATAACACTCCTCCTCTTTAAAGTTCTTCATATAGATATTATACTACCATTAACTGTAAAATTATTCAACTTAACCATAACTTTCTTAATAAAAATGAAATTTTCTAAGTCTATTCCACCTTTTATTAATTCTGAGCATCCCCATATATAAATTTATGAAGCGCTTCTGTATTCTTGTCTTTATCCCAATCAAGATGATACACCCCATTTGTATTATCTTTAGTTGTTCCATCAATAGGAATTCTAAAATCCTGTAAGTTTTCAGCTCCTAATTTATTACATAATAATCCAAATTTAATTATTTCAAAGGCACTCAAATTAGTTTCAATATAAGGAGACATTTCAGAATAAATCTTATTATAATCTGTTATAGACACATCCTTTAACTTTCTAAATATAGCAAACAGAATCTTTCTATGTCTAGCAGTCCTCTGAAAATCACTATCTATTTTTCTAAGCCTAGAAAAAACTAAAGTTTGCTCTCCATTTAGTAATACTTCACCACTTTTATCTAAATATTTATCCTTACATGATCCATTTATATAAGCTCTCTCTTCATCTGTAATACTAATTGTAATCCCACCTAATGTATCAACTGTATTTATAAGCCCTTCAAAATCAACTTTAATATATTTGCTTATATCTAGTTGAAATAATTCATTTAACTTAGATATAGTGAGAGGCACGCCCCCATAATGATATGCATAATTTATTTTATTAGCCATATTATCTCCAAAGTATACATATGTATCTCTCATTATGGATGTTAGCTTTGCTGTTTTATTGTTTCTGTTTAAGGATAATACATCAATAGTATCAGAGGCATTTTCTTGTTTGTCTATCCCTAATATCAATAAATTTTCTATATTATTCTCTTTACTTTTTTCTTTGGTTTCTTGTGAAATGTTTAGATCTGAATCCTTCATTTGTATTTGAGATTGGTTGTCTTCTTCTGGTTGATTTGTATTTGAGATTGGTTTGTAGTATTTATAATACATTGTTGTTGTGATTATGATTATTATGGATAGGATTATTGATATTATGATTAGGATTTTTTTCTTCATAAATTATTCCTTTCCTCTTCTAATCCTACTTATTTTTGCAAAACCTTTTCTAACTATTTTACCTGAAATACCATATATATACTGAACATTGCTTTGGGTTTTTATTAATGCTTTCTTCAATTGAGGATATTCTTCATTATTTTCACCAAGGGTTGAATTGAAAAATTCATATAATCCTGGTTGTAACCATGTAGTACCGTCATTTTTAATTCTATTCCTTATATCTCCATATCTCACCTTTGTAATATTAGGAATACACCCAAATGTTAAAAGGGCGTGTCCATTATAACAATGAGGCTCATTACACTTTCCAATTGCCCTAAATGGAATAGGTTTATCAATAGACTCAAATATATTAAAATTATAATTACTAAGATAACATTGTCTAGTAAATCCCGTTGCTAAATTAACAACTAGCATCCAATCTCCTGCATAGCAAAACTCATTGCGTTTCACTTTAAATATTTCTTTTTTAAATCTCCAAAACTCTGAATCAAATTGAGACCATATTTTATCGTAATCACTTATTGGTAATTTTGTTAGATAATCAATCCTTTTTGTATTATCATTTCTTGCTATTGTTAAATGAGGCAATGCTCCAAAATTTGCTAAAGAAAATTCCTTTACCTCTTCAATAAATGGTATCAATTCATCATTTGGTGTTATTTCAATATTAGCTGAAGCACCAGCTTCCCATATTTTCTTTACATTGTCTGCAAATGTTTCTAATAAATTTCTTTTCCTTAATTCTAGATAATGAAATGAACACTTAAATTCAATTTTTTCTAATAATTCAGCATCCCAAGACAGTATTTTTTCCAATGCAGAAGTTACAGTCAAATTAGTGACTATTTCTACATAATGACCTTCTTTCACTAATTCATAAATATACTTATCCAAGTCTTTTGTAAGTAAAGTCTCTCCATCAGCACAGAAATTCATAAAGGCCAATCCCCCTAACCTTTCAGGTGATAAAGCTTTGGCTACATGTTCTGGTGAATATTCAAACTTAGGCTGTATATTTTGAAAACATTCTTCTCGTTGAGCTAAATAACAATAATGGCATCTAAAATTACAAATTGACATTGGAATGGGAACTAAAATTGCTCTTTTTATCTTTTCCATAAGCCCTCTCTCTTCTTAATATCTTCTTTAACAATTTATTTTTTTCATTTTCATTTAGAACAATAAATGAATTTGCTACAAATGAAAGTAAACTAGATATTATAGCAGCCATTGTAATTGTTATCCATGAATCATATGGAATTAACGATCCTACAAATAAAGAAATAATCCCTGTAATCAAACAACATGCTAATGATACTCCCACATCTTTATAAAATTCATACCATTTTAATCCTAAAAGTCTTGCAGTGTAAGGTACTACAAATATTAGGTTTCTCAATATTGAAATCACTGAACTTACACCTGCTATAGCATAAACTCCAAGACTTGTACATTTTAATAGAATAACTACAATTATAAAATTAAAAAATCCAGAAACTAAAAAAGTTACAGAGCTCCAACGTAGTTTATTTGTAGTGGTAAAGACATTATATAAAACCTGTGGCCCTGCAAGAGGAATAAAAGCTAATAAAGTTAAAAAAGTTAAAATTGTTAATGCTTTTGAATTTAAAGTTGGCATCCAAAGACTATAAAATTTTATTGCTAATATAGAGAAAACCATTATTGGAATAGAAATTAAAATACTTGATATTTTCATACTTGCTCGTATTTGATTTATTAATGTTTTCTTATCATTATTTGCATATGTTATTGTTAAAGCTGGTGAAAAATTAGAATTTATAGTTGATGCAATCTGTATTATGGTATTGGGTACAACTTTTGCAATAGATAAAAGTCCCATCTCTACTGGATTAATAAATAAATTTGCAAACAATAAATCAAGTCCTGTCATTAATATGTTTCCACATTGATTTATAGTATTCCATATTCCTGATGTAATTAAATCTTTAACATGTTTAATATTAAATAAGTTTTTGCTAAAAATAACTTTAGGTAAAATATTTCTTTTAACAATTAATAGTATAGGAAATGTTATTATTGTCAGCATTAAAGCTATTAGGCTTACATAATATATTTGTGCTGTAAAAAGGTTAAATACTCCAAACAATAATATTCCATTAAATATTGTCCTTACTAAATTTATAATATTAGCAATATAAAGTTTATTTGTAACATACATAGATATATTTAATATTCCACATATCTGATTCACAAAAAAATTAGCAAAAACAAATGCAAATAATAATTTTGTGTCATAAACATTTGCTTGACTTATATTTATTATCTTTTCTAAATTCATTACTGTAACTATTGATGGAACTATAAAAAATAATACTATAACTAAATTCCCAATGACTAACGATGAATAATAAGAATTTGCCTTATCAATTTTTCCTTTGTGATATTCAATAGTTATAAATCTTCCCCCCATAGAATTTAAAGCAATAGTAATAAGTGAAACATAGGTTATAAAATTATTGGCAAGTTGAGTAAATCCATTTGCTTCTTCTCCTAAGTGTTTCACAATATATGGAGATAGTAGAAAATTAACTAAAACACTTATTCCTGTCACAATAATGCTACTGACTAAATTTATAGCTGTTTTCTGATTTTCACTTAATCCTCTCATTTATATACCCTTTTCTAATTCCATGGAAATTTTATTAAATTCATTCACTAATATTTTTCTATTATATTTCGATTTATACTTATATAAATTTTGTATCTCATCTTTAACTTTTAATATATCATCACAAACTTTTATATATTCTAATGATGATATCCAGTTATAAACTCCACTAACTTTTTTACTCTTATTGTCTATAGCAATACATGGAGTTCCTGTAATTGTGGCAAAAATCATTCCATGAAGTCTATCTGTTATAACTAAACCAGCTTTTGAAAACTCATTCCACTTCTTGAATAATTCTTGATTTCTATTTTTTTTAGTAACTTCTTTATTAATAATTGTATCTGTTTCAATATATGATATATTTTTTGATTTTAGATATTCTTTTATCTTATTTATTTCCTTTTCAGGCACTACTTTTTCTAAATCTTTTCTAAAACATAACAATACTCCACTTCTTACAATGTCTTTTGAAACATTATTAATGTATAGCACTATATCAGGTACATATATAGATTTAACTGTAGGAAAATTTCTACAAATAAATTCATATGAATGTTTATCCCTTAATGTTATAGTCAAATCCTTATGTTTAGAATAAATATCAATTGATTTCTTTATTCTTTCTTTTCCCTCAAAATCATTTGAATAAAAGCAAGTTTGAGGAAAAACAATAATTTTATTATTAATATAACTCTCTATTATCTCACTTATTTTATCATCTTCATGTGGCCATAAAGTTCCTAAATTTCCTCCACCATCAATTATTATGACATCATCCTTATTAATATATTTTTTTATTATATCTTTGTATTTTAGGTATTCATAATTTTTTATCTCTATTAGTTGATTAATTAGGTTCATATCATTTAAAAATTTATATTCAGCATATACAATTGCATGATCTCCTAAATTTCCATGGCATGGAGTAGCCATTAAAAAAATACATTTATTATATAAGCTTCTTTTTTTTCTTATATTAGAACTTAACTTATATTTAAATATTTTTCTCCTAATCCAATTTACTGGAGGTCTTAAAAAAGATATAATTCTCAATTTTATTTTATTTAAAATATATTTTCTATCTATATATGTGCTAAATATACCATTAGCACCTTTAGGGGTAATATAATAAGTTTGATAGAACATCCAAAAAAATATTCCTTGGTTAGTTTTTCTTAGTGTTTGCTTAAACTTTTTAAATTTTTTCTTAAAACTCATCTCATCTTCTACCTTATTAAATAAGTTATCTCTATCATTTACTTCTTTAAATAAATAAAAGACATTTCTAAATGTTCTATTCCTAAGTTTTATTTGCTCAATACTATCAAAAAATCTTCCTCTCTCTTCCATAGCGTCTATTTTATCTAGCATTCCCTGCAAATTAAAACCACTTCCCATTATGCTATCTTCTCTTTGCCAATAATAATATAATTGTGCAGTAGTTAATACTATTTTAGTAGCATTAAAAATTAACTTATGAGTTGTAAATTCATCTTCATGTAATCTACCTACTGGAAATCTAATTTCTTTAAATAGACTTCTTTTAAATAGCTTTCCACAAGCTATAACCATTTGTACATAAAACTTATCTAAAAATTGCTCTAGTGCTTCAATATTAGAATATTCATATATTTCTTCTGCTAAAATATGAACTTTTATGTCCTCTGTTGATGTCCTAATAAAATTACAAACCGCTATATCTGAATCTGTTTTTATTAATAACTTATATAAATTCTCAATATACATTTCATGTACCCAATCATCACTATCAACAAATGTTATATACTTACCTTTGCAAATTTCTATGCCTGCATTACGGGCATCTGACAATCCACCATTTTTTTTATGAATTACTTTAATTCGATTATCCAAAGCTTCATATTCATCACAAATTTCTCCACATCTATCTGGAGAACCATCATCAACTAAAATAATTTCTAAAATTCTATATGTCTGATTTAAAAGTGAGTTCACACATCGCTTAAGATAATCTTCCACTTTATAAATAGGTATAATCACACTTATAAGTTCATTCATTTTTAGCTCCTAAAATATTGTTTTTATAATTTTTCCAATTTATTTTCATTGATTATCTAGTTAAATATATTCTTACTAAAATGAAATAATATATATAAAGAAATAGTCCAAACTCATACTTAATGCCAGTTAAGACAGTTCTTTTTCTAATGGTATATTCTTTAGTATCAATAGTTTTTAAAATTTCCTTCACTCTTTTATCCTTACACAGTGTGTTAATTTTCTTTATTTTTTCACTTACTTTCTTCTTATTTTCCTTATGTAATTCATTTGCAATTAAATTTATACGCACACCAACATATCTTACATTCATTCGTTCAACTAATATATTATAGATGTTTTCCTCTTTTAATATATTTTCTATTATTTTAAAAACTTGCTTTTCTATATCTATAAAATCTTCCCTATAACAACTTACTGCTGAATTTAAATTAGTCATATAGTGATAATATATGCCTTCATTAAGGCTAACTTTATTGCTTTTTAATAGTACTTGTATTGAAAAAATAAGATCTTCCATAAAATTAATGTTTTCTATAAATCTAAACTTATATTTATCAATTAATTCTTTACTTATAATTAACCAACATACACTTCCCATAATAACTTGCGCATTGCTATTCAAATCATTGCTTGATATCATATTTGCTATAAGATTATAAATAATTTCATTTCTGTTTAATATTTCTTTTCTTATATCTAAAACTATTGGAATAGATTGTTCATTATTTTCTATTCTATAATTACAAATGTTCACATCTGTTTCTAATTCTTTAGCTTGCCCATACATATTTTCATACATTTCAGATTCAATCCAATCATCTGGATCAACAAAACCTATATATTCACCTATAGCTGTTTCAATTCCTGCATTTCTTGCAGAAGATACTCCCCCATTAGATTTATCTATCACTTTTATTCGCTTATCAATTTTCTCATATTCTCTGCAAATATCTAAACTATCATCAGTTGATCCATCATTGACTAAAATGATTTCTATATCTTTAAGAGTTTGATTTTTCACACTTTCAATACTCCTATTCAAATATTTTGACATATTATAAATTGGAATAATAACACTAACTTTTATCCCATTTACTGCTTCATTAATTATCTCTCCCATCTAACATCCCATCCGTTCATAATTCTTTTTAATTCCATAGAGATTTAAACTATGTTTTCTATTTTCGAAATTTAACTATTCTAGCAGGATTTCCAGCTACAATTGAATATGGTTCAACATTTTTAGTAACTACACTTCCTGCCCCTATAACAGCTCCCTGTCCAATTTTAACTCCAGATAATATTGTAACTCTAATTCCTATCCAAACATCATCTCCAATAATAACAGGCTTTGCTTTTGATATTCCTTGCTCACACATGGGGATATCTAGTCTATTAAAATTATGATTTTGAGTATATATATAACATTCAGGTGCAATCATTACATTAGAACCAATGGTCACTTTTGAACCTATTTTAGAATACATTCCAATCCCTGAGTTATGTCCAATAACTAGATCAAAGGGAATATCACAACCTTTATCTATATTAATATTCTTATCTGCTGATTTTACAAATTTTCTAACTAAAAATCCTCTAATTTCCTTTGCTTTAAACCTAACTTTACTATCAGAAGAAGGAAAGTGTTTTGAAATTTTATACAACATATAATATAAATTTCTAGATATCATTTACCCATCTCCTCTAATAATCTTCTTATTATTTATAGAATTATGAAATTCTATATTTAAATAACTAGGTACAACTACAAATAAAAATAAAAATGCCGATGATGTTTTTATAGGATTGCAAAAGCCTAATAAAATTATTAAACAAACTAGTATTACTATTAAATCTTTATATTTTGTATTTTTATATTTTTTAATTAAATCCCTAAAACATAAAAATATGAATGAAAAGTATGGAAGTCCCATGACAATTCCATATCTACCTAAATTATCTACCCATTCTGAATGTAATCCAAGTAATGTTCCTTCATTTGCATAACTCTGTCCTACTTTATATCCAACTCCAAATAATGGATTATTTATAAATGCACTAAAACTTTTTTGAAGTAACTCTAATCTAAGACCAAAACTACTAATTTTATTTCCATTAAATAATGCTGGTCTAATTTCATTTAATCTAATGGATATAATTGAATCAGATGGTAGTAACCCTCCAATATAATCTAATACTCCAAAATAAATACATAAATAGCCTGCAATAATTGTAACTACTGATATAATAATCATTTTAAGAACTTTATTATGCTGGATATTACTTAAAAAAACTATATATATACCAAAAAGAGAAATTAGAAATGCTGTTGTAAATCCTGACCTAAAAATAAAATATAAAAAGAAAAGCATTAAGATAAAATATAAAAGTTTCATTTTAGCTTTACACTGAATTCTTCTTATTATATAGAATAATACAACAGGTATAAGCATAACCCCATAAATAAGAGCATATCCTCCTCCTATTGCTATTGGTAATGTTGAATCTATCACTTCTGAACTGGGATTCCAAGTAACCATTTCCCTAGCAACTTGTGGATCACTATATAAATAATATAACGTTGCAAATACTGTATATAAAAGTACTGGTATTATAAAACATAAAAAAATTTTTGCATATTTTCTATCATTTGAATTTTCTAAATAGAAAAAATCAAATATAAATATAGGTGCAAAACTTAATATAATCATTACTGTATTTTTTATTGATTCAACTAATCCACTTGTTGAAAGAAATGAAATAGTAACTAATATTAAAAATAATATTAGAATAGCATATTTCATTCTTAAATGTACTTTTTTCTTTAATATAAAAAATCCTACTATAAAAAGTATCATAAGGAAAAAACAAATATATCTAAAATTATCTGTTTTAATATATAGTAAAGAAATAACTATATAGGGAATTGTTAAACAACTAGCTAAGTAATTTACAGAATTTCTTTTATTAGATTTTAATGCAGAATCTCTCAATCTATATTTTCCTCCTGATTGATTTCAATAATTTTATATAATTTCTCTAAGGTCCTAATATTACTTACATCTATAAGCCGTGAATCTTTCTTTACTTTTTCATATAATTCCCTATTAATTATTAAATCAAATATTCTTTCAAATAAATCTTGTTCTCCTTTGCCAACTATAAATCCATTTACATTATCTTTTATTAATTCATGAAGTGCAGGATAGTGAGTTGCTACAACTGGAGTATTTAATACTAAGGACTCTGCTATACTTAATGGGAAGCATTCTGACTTAGAAGCAGATACAAAAAGATTAGCACCTGATATATATGGATACGGATTATCTACATTTCCTATAACCTTTATATTATCTCTTAAATTATTAGTATCAATATATTTTTCTAGACTAGCCCTTTCAGGTCCATCTCCAACAATATACCACTTAAAATTAGCTCCAGCTTTTTTTAATTTTTCTCCAGTAATAACTAATTGTTTTCCTGATTTATTTGCATCTAATCTACATACACTAACAATTCTAAATAATCTATCCCCAGTATTATAAGGATTGTACTCTTTTGAAAGAAAGCTAATTTCTTCATTTGGAATAATATTATAGATATATTCTGATTTCTTTTTACATTTAGGTACTACCATATCAAAACTATCTTTTGTTGTTTTTGAAACATTAATTATAGTATGAAATTTTTCATATTCTCCATTATTATATTTATTATTTAAGCCAACTGCTGCATAATCAGCATGTATCCAAGCTATTTTTCTTTTTGCAATAACCTTATTTAAAACGAATAAATTATATCCAAAATATAATGATCTATTATTTACATTATTTGAATAAGATATTGCAATATCATACCCCTTTAAGTTTTTTTCAAATAGAAATATAAATTTAAACACTACCTTACTTCCAAATATTAAGCAAAAAATAGATAATAACTTTCTAAGAATATACAAACTACACTTTTTTTTCACCATATTATTAGTCATTCCTGCCAAACCTAGAAGCTTTGTTCCAGTAATAACTTTTATATTACTATTTAGAAATTTCTTATACTCTCCTCCATTAAAAAACAGAAACAAATCCACACTATATTTTTCTGTATCTATAGCATTCATTAAGTTTACTAAGGAACGTTGTATCCCCCCTATTCTTAATGAATCACAGACAAACACTATCTTTTTCACTTATACTCTCTCCTTAATATTTATTGTATATTTTCGAGTATAATTCCAATAACCTATCTTCCATTTCGCCCCAAGAAAATTGATTAATATAAATCTTTTTCATTTTTTTAGCCATATCTGCCCATTCATCTCTTTTCATTACTAAATTATCAATTCCTTTTACTAAACTATCTTTGTTATAATCAATTACTTGCCCTATTTCATTCTCTAATACTATGGAATCAACCCCTGTATCTTTTGCCATAATAACAGGTTTTCCAAGCATGAGAGATTCATAAAATTTATTTGGAGCTGCATAGTGATGGTTTTGAATTGATGGATCATAGATTGCAGTCATAATATCACAACTATTTTCTAGTTCTAATGTTTTTCTGTATTCTAACTTGCCATAAAAAATAATATTTTCATTCTCATCACTAAGATTTTTACAATATGACTCTAATTCACCAAACCCACCGATGTGAAGTTCATAATTTTTATTTTCTTTAACTATATCTCCAATTTCTTTTATAAATCTTCCTTTTGCTAAAATCCCCACATAGACTATCTTAACTTTTTCCTGGTTTAATTTTATAGTTTTAAATTCATTTTCTACTATAGGTGGTGTATTATGAATAATAACAAGTTCTTTAGGTGATGTCTTAATAATTTGTTCTCTTCTTTTTTCTGTACAAATAATAACTCCATCAGCATTATTTATAATCTTATGGTCTAATGATTCTATACTCTTCTTTAACATTTTTGGAACGCTAAACGCCTGTACATAATAATCAAAAATATCATAAATTAATTTCTTCTTTAATAATTTTGAACAAATGAATGCTGTAAGAGCAGTATCTAAATCACATGCATGAACTAAATCATATTCATTCCTATGCTTCACTAAATTTCTCATTAATTTAAATTGAAAATTTATTAGTGGTTTTAGATTACTTTTAAATCCACCCCCAAATGAAGCTGGAATTCCTAAACGATATATTTTTACATACCCATGCTCTAGTTTTAATATTTTTTCCTTACATTTGTATTTTTCACTTCTATCCCATCCAATAATTTTAACATCATACCCATTTTTAATGAGGGTATTAACTTCTTTTTCAACCCTAGAATCAGGATCAACAGGATTTGAGCGTAAAAACATAATACCTCTTTTTTTTATATGTTGCTTTTCACACCTTAAATAGATTTGTTCCATTTTTCTCTTTACACTTATTAGATCAAATTCTTTAACCTTTTCAACATTAAACTTGCCCATGTCCATATCATTAGAAATAACTTTTTCAATAGCTTCTGCAAATCCATGAACATCATCAGGATATACTAAATATCCACCTTTCCCCTCTTGAATTAAGTCATTGTTTCCTCTAATATTTGAACAAATAACTGGAAGTCCAGCTGCCATAGATTCCATAATGGACAATGGTAGTCCCTCTCGATATGAAGGGAATACAAATATATCTGCAATTTTATAAATATTCTCCATATTATTTCTAAATCCTAACAATTTGAATTGTTTTTCAATTCCTAGTTCTATAGCTAGATCTTTTAACTTTCCTTCAAGACCGCCTACTCCACAAATTACATAATAAATACTAGGATTATTAATCTTTGCTACCGCTCTTATAATTAATTCATGATTTTTATTTTTATTTAGTTCCCCTACAGATAATAAAACTATTGCCTTTTCTGGTATTCCAAGTTCAATACGCTTCTTTTCTTTATTAATTCCAGCTGTACTAAATTTTTTAATATTTACCCCCACTCCTTGGACATATTCAATTTTTTTAATTTTAAATTGTTTATTAGCTAAATTATAATCCTCTTTATTTATAGTAATAAGCACATCAGTATATCTTGATAAAAACCATTCAATAGGATAATAAATTAACCAATTTTTAATTGGTGATCCTTTATAAAAATAAAATCCATGTGCTGTATAAATGACACAGGTTCCTTTCTTTCTAACCTTTCGTGCTGCAAGTCTAGCTAATGCACCTCCCATTGGAGTATGGCAGTGAATAATTTCATATTCATTGCTTTCAATTATTTTCTTTAATTGTTTATATACACTTATATTTTTCAATTTAAATGGTATACGCTCAAATGAAAGATTAAAGAATTTATCACAAAATGGTATACAGCAATCTTTTTCGTTTTCATAGTCATTTTTTGAACATACATGAACTTCATAACCATTCTGTTTGAACCATTCCAAGTAAGGAATATGAAATGCCATAATATGCTTCTTCACAAAAGTTGCAACAAATAGAACTTTTTTCATTCTTGCTCCTTATTAATTTGATTATTGATATATTCCTCTTCACTAATCTACTGTAATTTAATAAACACACCTTCTACTTTTACAAACTATGTGAATTTAAAATAGATTATTACATTTTTTTAATATCTCATAAAAACTATATGTAGTTAATTAACATATTTAATTTTTTTATAAAGTAAAAAGAATTGTTTAATTCTGAATTATTCATACAACGAAAAAGTGTCGACTTTGTCGACACTCTATAGTGAGTTATATATATTGCAATATATATATAACTCACTTCAATAACTGATAGAAAAAATTTTTGAGTTATTAAAAACAACCTAAGTATCTCTTTTTTATTGAATTATAAAATTATTTAAGTGAAAATGTAATATTATAATATCGATAACAACTTAACTATATATTCCTATTTTAGATTATATCTCTAATAATATAACTCTATTTATCTTTTAACTCTTCCAGATTCATCACCAAACATAAGATTTTTTATTTCCTCTATACCAATTCTATTATAATCTCCTTCAATAGAGTGTTTTAAACAACTTGCTGCCACTGCAAAGTCCAAGCATTCCTGAGATGACATTTTTTTAATTAGTCCATATATAATCCCTGCACAAAAACTATCACCTGTACCAACTCTATCAACTATATGGATATTATATTCTTTTGAAAAGCAATATTTATCCTCACATGAAGAATAAAACATCCCAGCCCATTTATTATCATTTGCTGAAATACTGGTTCTTAAAGTTATAGCTACATACTTACATCCAAAACAATCATGCAAAGCCTTAGCTACTTCTTTATATCCTATGTGATTTAGTTTTCCAGATGAAACTTCTGTGTATTTTGATTTTATTCCAAATACATCTTCTGCATCTTCCTCATTTGCAATACATACATCCACAAAAGGCATAAATTTACTCATAACTTGTCTTGCCTTCTCAGATGTCCATAACTTCTTTCTATAATTCAAATCGCAACTTATTGTTATTCCTTTTTTTTTAGCTGTTTTGCAAGCTTCTAAGCAAATCTCTTCTAAATTTGGACTTAATGCAGGGTTAATACCAGTAAAGTGGAACCATTCAGCTCTTTGAAAAATAGTCTCCCAATCAAAATCATTTCTATTTGCTTGAGAAATTGCTGAAAAAGCCCTGTCATAAAGAACTTTTGATGAACGTTGACTAGCTCCCTTTTCTAAATAATATAATCCAATTCGTTCTCCACCTCTTACAATTTTTGAGATATCTACACCAAAATATCTTAAGGAATTAATTGCAGCTTCAGCAACATCATTTTTAGGAAGTTTTGTAACAAAACTGGAGTCAAGTCCAAAGTTAGCCAATGAAACTGCTACATTAGCTTCTGCTCCACAAAAAGAAGTTTCTAAACTATTATTTTGAAAAAGTCTTAAATATCCTTGCGGTGCTAGTCTAAGTAATATCTCTCCGAAAGTAATTACCTTCATTTTACACCTCCAGTTAAAAATACTTTGTTTTTGTTATAAATTCGATCTCTACTTGTCTTGAAAATTGGTTAAGCATTCTTTTCATTCCTTCATTTAATTCATCAACAACAGAATGTTTCTTAATAAAAGCCATATCTTTTTCAACATAATTTTCGTATGCATCATAGGAATATCCATCATACCCTGCTAATTTAATTGATTTAACACCTAAGTTAATCAATAGTCTAATTAACATTAGTCCAGCATTATCTCTAACTGCTGGAATCTCATTTAATAAATCAATATAGTTAATTATATACTCAGCATTGTTATCTAATTTAATATTTGATGTAAAAATTAGATTGTTTTTAATCTTATCTTTTAATTCTTCATAACGACGTAAATTACTTATAAATAAATAATCCCCCTTTATCTTTTCAGGTTCAAAATTAACAGCAACAATAATAGTATCCATCATAGATGATTGACACCTTATTTCGTCAACATAGTCATTAATGCTACTTCCTGGGGCAATTGCAATAACTTTCTTATCATTAAAAATTTCTTTAAGTTTAGAGATTGCAATATTATCATCTATTTTATGCGATTGATAATTAAAATATAAATTTTCTATATATTCTTTATTAAAATTATTTTTCTTTACCTCATCCATAAAACTTAAAATATTACTTATATCTTCTACTGTAAGTGTATTTTTATCAGCTAAATATGAAGCATAGTTTGGGTGACAATTATGTTTTGCTGAAATGTAATGCGGAAGTGAATACCCCCAATAATTACTTAAATAAATATTAGTAAGTACTTCATCAATTATTTGTAGCAAAGGTCTTGATTTATATTCTCCACCATTAATATCATTCAAATATTCAATAAATAACTCAGTATTTAAATTTCCAGCGCCTCTTCCCATTCCAAATACACTAGAATCAATAATGAGTTTGCGTTTTATTTTTAAATCTATCAACGCTTGTGCATTTGAATATGCTAGTTGAATATTATTATGTGAATGATAACCTACATAAATATCTTCCTCCAAGTTATGATCAACTAAATAAAATAAACGCATTAAATCTTTTCTTTTCATAACACCAAAACTATCAACTATATAAAAAGCATATGGCTTTATCTCATTTGCTTCTTCAATAAGTTTTATGAATTCATAATCCGTATATGAAACAGAAACCATAGGTTGCATAAAAAGTTTATATCCTTTTTGAACTATACCTTTACAAAACTCTAATGCACCTTTTAAATCACTTTTATGGAATGCAACCCTTATACCGTCAACAGAAGAACCATCATATTCTGGAATATCTTTAAGATTATACTCTCCATAATTAATCATACATACCATTTCAACATTCTGTCGGTCTTTTGGTAAAAAATCTGTTATTTTTTGTATTGAATCAAATTTTGAATAGTCATTGCTATAATGTTTTTTATCTGTTAAAAAACCACATTCAACTATATTGATATTTGCATCAATTAATTTTAATATGATTTTTTTAATATTTTCACACCCAAACTTCCAGTTATCAACGTAACCTCCGTCACGTAATGTGCAATCCAAAACTTTTATTTTATTCATATATTACCTCTCTTATTTTTTAGAATTACCATATTAAATATTGAATTTGCAATTTCAAAATCATCATATTCATCAATGTCAATACTTTCAATTTTTGAAACCTCTTTCAAATATGACTTAAAACCTATTCTTCTATTGTGCTTTAAAATGATTTCCTTTCTATATATGTAAAACCCGCTTGTTTCACTATATATTACAGGTAAATCCTGTGTTCTTGGGATGTTACTTAAATCATAATTAAATGGTTTTCCATCTTTCCATAAAAATTCTTGTACTTTTTGAACTGCAAGTGCAGAATCATAATTTTCACTTTTAACTGCCTCTAAAGACTCCTGCATACTTTCAGCAGTTACAAAAGGAGCTGTTGCATGTGTCATTAAGTATATATCTGCATGTACATCTTCAGCAAAACATTTTAAAACTTCATTAATTGGAGTTTGAGATGTATCAAGACTTTCTTTTCTTTTTAAATATTTTATTCCACTAGGTATATAATCTTTTATTTTAGGATTACTACAATAGACATATATTTGATCTATCCCTTCTACCTTCAATAATGTATTAAGAATGTAATAACATAACGGTTTTCCATTATCAAACCTCTTTGTATTCTTTTGAGGAAGACGTTCATTATTTAATTTCATTGGAACAACAGCAACTGTTCTCATTGTTATTATCACCTCTACAATTTATTTTAATAAAATCGAAAATTTATGCTTTCTATAAGCTATTAATACATATAAAGTGAATCCCAATATAGCTATTATCCATCTAACAATCCAATTATCCATACTGATATATGAAATTAATACTGTTCCCCCCATTATAGAGATAGATTTTATATATGTTATAAAAGGAAATAACTGATTATCTAATCTGCGAGCTGCAAGATAATGGATAACATAAGAAACAGCATAGGCAATAACAGTTGCAAAAGCAGCTGCTAAAGCTCCATAGTATGGGATAAATATATAATTTAATATAATATTGATTGTGGCTGCTATTAATGTATTAATAGCAATAATTTTTGTTGACTTATAATAATATTCTAAATCAACTGAAATAGAATATAGGAACATAAAATATGATGCCAATACAATTGGTGGAATTAAAATTTTTCCACTCCAATATTCTTTTGGTGCCATTATTGTTAAAACTTCAGGAGCTATTAACATTATACAAATTACCATAATTGTAACAAGTTCTATATATGTTTTAGCATTTTTATTTATAGATTTTTTGTCATTTGATTTCATTTTATCAGTAAACCAAGGGATCCAAACACTTTCCAGCGCTGTAGTTATTGCTAATGGTATCATACTAAAATTATAAACTACACTATAAACTCCTGTTTCTGAAGCATCCTTCATGGCTGTAATCATAGCTCTATCAAATTGAGCTAATATTACTACTGATACACCATGAAAAATTAATGGTAAAGAGAATCCTAATGCATATTTCCAATAATTCACAAAAACAAATTTATTACCATTAATAAATATACTTGCTATATAATAAATTCCAAATATGGAGTATACCAAAACATAAGCATATATTCGCCCATTTTGTTTATTACTATCCATAAATAAAATAAAAATTATTGAAAAAATTACAACTAGCATATTAGGAACAGCTAATAAAAATGTTCTTTTTAGATACTTAAATTCCATCATATACTTAATCGAAATAGAGTCAATTACACATGACATAAAGGCTTGAATGAGACAAAACACTGTCAGCATAACATCAACTTGTGGTGCGAAAAAATACTTAATTACTATAACTACTATAGAGGTTATGCAAAAATTCAAAATAGAAAGAAACATAATAGAAGATATATAAGAATTCAAATCCGATTTAAAATCAACAAATGCAGTTCGTATTGAACTCCCTAGTGAAAGAGTTACAAAAGTCCCTACTATTGTTACATATGAAATATATGTGCTCACTATACCATACTCACTTGTGGTTAATAAACGTGTGAATATTGGTATAGTTAAAAATGCAATTGCTTTATTAAATAAATTGCCAAACAAATAAAAGCTACTTGCTTTTATATTCTTGTTTTTTGGAAATAGTATCTTCATTATTCATCTATTCCCAAAATAATATTGCAAATTCTATCAACATCTTCAATTAATAAATCAGCATATAGTGGAAGTGTTATAATTCTATCAGATAAATATTTTGCCACTGGAGTTTCATCAGGATTAAATCTACCTTTATAGCATTTAAAGCTATTTGTTAAAGGATAGAAATATTTACGAGCATTAATGTTTTCTTGCTTTAATGCTTCAAAAATTTCATCACGGTTCATTTTATATCCATCAAATACTACTGGTAAGTATGCATAATTACTCTTAACTCCATTTTGTGGTTTACATAACTTTAATCCATTTATACCATTTAATCTCTCAACATATCTCTCTACAACAGTTTTTCTTTTTTCTATTTCTTTATTAACATGTCGAAGATTGCAAATGCCCATAGTAGCTTGAAACTCATTCATCTTAGCATTCCCACCAATATATTCAACTGATTCTGGCCCTGTAATACCAAAATTCTTTATATCATACAACACTTTAGCTAACTCATCATTTTTATAAGTTATAGCTCCACCTTCAATTGTGTTAAAAACTTTTGTTGCATGGAAACTAAACATTGAAGCATCCCCAAAATTTGCAACACTTTCTCCATTAACTGTTACTCCAAAAGCATGAGCTGCATCATAAATAACTTTCAAATTATACTTTTTTGCTATTTTTTCAATTTCTTTAACATTACATATATTACCATAAACATGTACAGGAATAATTGCGGAAGTTTTATCTGTTATTAAACTTTCTAACTTACTCACATCTATGGTATAATCATCAGTATTAATATCGCAAAATACTGGTTCTAAGCCATTTCTTACAATTGCATGGGTTGTAGATGCAAATGTAAAAGGTGTTGTTATTACTTCCCCAGTAAGATTTAAAACCTTTATTGCACACTCAAGTGCAAGATGACCATTGGTAAAAAGTGTAATGTTAGGGGTATTCAAATATTCTTTTAAATATACTTCTAACTTTTTATGTTTTATCCCCATATTAGTGAGCCAATGACTTTCCCATAAATCCCTTATTTCTTCAATATATTCATCTAAAGAAGGCATTGAAGAGCGAGTTACTTGTATTGTATTTTTCATAAACTTATAAACACTCCTTTTTAAATTCCTCTTCTAAACTCAATAATTTTTTACTTCTATTTCTTACTTTCTTAAATGGAATTCCAACATTAATGCTCCATGAATCTGAACTTCTATTAATTAATGACATCGCACCAAATGCACTGCCTTCTTTTAGTACAACACCTGGCAAAATAACACATCCACTTCCAACGATAACACTTTTTTCAATTATTACTTTTTCACTTTGAATATTTTTAAATCTATCCGGAATCATTGGATTTGTCATTGTTTCCCCTGAGTAATCATCACTTATAGAATATATTGATATTCTTGATGAGAGATTTGCAAATTCTCCAATTATAATACCCTTATCTCCCCCATATAAAGCAGTGTAAGCAGCTATATGAATGTAGTTACTTAACATAATTTTCCCACTTAGAATACAAAAATCATCTATTCTAACATTATTTCCTATGGTGATATTTTCTGCACTATAAACACTTGCTTTACGACTTATCAATACATTCTCTCCAAATTTTTTTAAACCTAATTCTTTTAATTCCTCTGAACTATAGAAACTATCCAATTTTAGTTCCTCCACTTATTTTTATAATTTGATTTTCTATTTTAAGCAGTCAAGAGTTGATTTCCACATATCAATTAAATTTTTTTCATTCAAAATATACTTTGCATATAATTTTGCACTTTCCATGGTATTGTTGCTTTTAATAAATTGTTCATATGGTTCAATACCTATTAAATCTGTTGTATCAAAGTAACTGCCTTCTAATTGAAAAGCTAATTTTAGAAAACCACCCTTATTCAAATATACCTTTTTACCTAAATACAATAGATAGTACAAATTTCCTAATCCACTTTGCTGAACTTGATCTAATATAGCTATATCAACAGACTTTAAATATTTAATATACTCATAAATATCCATCCTTTTTCTAAGTATTTCTACTTTATCACCAAATAGAGATTTAGCAAATTCTTCAATGTAATTTGCATATGAATTGTTCCCATATACTAATGGCAGTGATACAATTATGTTCCTATCTTTGTATGCAGATAACTTATCCAACATTTCCTTATGGTGTAGGTATTCATGAGCTGAATGTGCAACCATAATTTTTACAGGCTTATTCTTATCTTCCTTATAAACATTTGCTTCTCTAATAATCGAATCTATTTCATCTAATCTCATACCATTTGGATAAGGACACATTAAAATGTTAGTTTTATTTTTAAATCTTTTTTTTATTTCCAAAGCATCATACTTAAACCCAATTCCAACACCATGATAATGTTTTATCTCATAGTTAATTAAAAAGTCTCCAACTTTTCTAGCACTTTGGGCTAAAAATCCTTTTATTCCATTACATATTTTATAATCAATATATAGGTCATGCCCCCAAACACACCATATATATTTCTTTTTAATTTTAGTTGGTGTACAAATAAATCTTTTGAAATCATAAAACCAGTTTTGATGTAAAAAAATATACTCAGCTTTTTTACTATAATAAATAAATTTATCATAATTCTTACTCATTAACTTCTTCACAAGAATCAAATTGCCATAATGCTTGTACTTTTCGTATATATCATCAAAGCATACCAAAAACAAATGCTCTTCAGGATTGAAAACTCCTATCTCAGAATTCAATAATTCAATGATATTACCATTAAAAAAAACTGAAGGTTGTGTCATAACATGTAGATATTTTATTTTATCCATAGTCTATATTTCCTCCCTCAAATAGAATGAAAATGTTTGAATTATATTTCATCCATGCTTACACGTGGAAATATTTCTAAGCACCCACCACGAGTAGCATTATAAATTTTCACTCCATTTTCTTCTACAGATTTTTTTGCAACTTGATAAGAATTAAATAATCGTTCTGTAATAAAATCAATGCCTAGATCATTTACACCAGTTTCAATAAAATGTTGAGGTCCATTTTTTGCATAGCTACAGTCTGCACCTAAAAGATATATTTTATTAAAACCCATATATACTGCTAACTGCATCAAAGTATATGTTATTGAATAACCATCATACACAATATCATGACAGTTATTACTAAATTTGAATTTAGACGAATTTGGATTAATTAAATGATCCATACAGTAAAGTGGTATTTGAACAATATTATTTGATAACAACTTTTTTTTCTTTGCTAAAACATCAGATGTAAAAATAGTAATATTTTTATCAATTTTTAAAATGCTATCTTTCAGTTTTTCATAAACAAACTCATCCTGAATTCCATAATATGTCGGTCTCCAATCTGTTTTCTCTCCAATCTTTGAAATAGAATTCATTCCAAAAGTAATTTCATTTTTCAATTTTTCTAAATCTTCAACAGTAAGACTAGGCCCTGTTGCTATAATAAAGCATCTTTGCCCTTTATGTTTATCTTTATAATCTTTTATTTTTTCAATATATTTATTTTTTAATATTCCATTACTTCTAAGAAATCTCTTATACCTAAACTTTCCCATTGGTATAAGATAGTATTGGATTTTTCTTATTTGTCTTGCAATGTAATATAAAAACTTATTTGATTTAATAATTTTCTTTAATTTCATTTAAAAATGCTACCTCCAAAATTAATTTTTTCTTTAAACTGTGTTTTGAATTTCTACTTCACTACCAGCTAAAGTTGATAATATAAATAGTGGCAAAATAAGATTTAAATAGGTAGTTCCATAAATTGTGAAATTATTTACTGCAGTGGCAAAAGTCAAATATATACTATTGCTCAAATAATAAGAACTTCTATAAACATTCTTCGTCAAACTAGACTTGTTAAACGCTCTTATGGAAAAAGTCACAATAATCATAGGTAGTATTGGAGCTAATATAAAACTTAAGTAGTAGTATGACTGACTTATGCTAGGAATAATTTGTGAATTCACATTATTACTTATACAATATAATTTTACAAGCCTATCTCCACTAATTCCGCTAAAAATAGTATTTCTAAATGGAATCATATCAAAAAAATCAAAAAATAATGATTTAACCTTACTATCATTAACTATACTAAATCCTCCAGCAACATTATTTACTCCTTGAAAATATGCTTGCAAAAATTTAGTAATAGCTTCAAAAGGGTTATCAGATGTTAACATATTTGTATTTGTTTTTGCAACTATTAATACCACTATGCCTAACACTAATACGCTTCCGATAACTGTGCAAATAAATCTAGAATATTTAGGATATAATTTTATTAACATTAATGACAATACAATTGTTATGATAAAAACATCTATATTATTATCTGAAATAAATAAGAAATTTAAAAACATAATAATCATTGCAAGCACTACACACCATCTATTTTCACCATACTTTTTTTTCATATATATATATATAGTTAATGGCAATAATATTTGTAAAATTGGAATTAAAAATAAAGTTAATGTAAATAATACTCTTTGTATTGAACCATAAGCAACATTTGCATTTACATTAATATAATTATTTGAAACAACACTTTCAGCATTAAATATAGTATTGTATGTGCCGCTTATTGCAGGAACTGTCATAAATGATAAAAAGCAAAATATGGTCAGCATTACCAATGCAAGTCCGATTACCTTTAACTTAGTTTGTCTTTTTCTGTAAAATCTATTTTTAATTGTGAGAATTTTTTTTCTATTAATATAAATATTTATTGTTAGAAAGACCATAAAGGTTTCATATATCATTAAAAAAATAGCCTTATTTATATTTACCCTAGAACTTAACAAGAATAAACTACTATAATTACCCAAGTACATAAAGAAAGGATTAATAACATTTCTAATAAAGTATAATATAAAGATAATCCAAATAGATATATTCGAAGAATATCTGTTAAGTATTGGCACCATAGAAATACAAATTAATGAAAATAGCATTGGTAAAATAAATAAATATTCATACTCCACAGGTTTAGATCTATCAAATGCTATAAAAAAGCTACTCATCAAACTTATTATTAACATTAAAAATATAATGACTGTGTATTTTCCCTTTTTTTTCATCATTTAGTCCTTTCCTTAATATTTGCTACAATTAAATTTATTTCTTATCAACTAGATAAATTTATTCATTCTCTTTACAACTTGAAAAAAAATTCTAGGTGAATATCTAAGTATCATACCAGCAATCCGCAATTTCTTTGTTGTACAGTGTCTTGCCCTACTATAATACACTTTAAAATCTATGCTCTTATATAATGTTTTAAAGTCATCATATGAAAACCTTACTGCACATTTTTTCATAGTTGATATTAACCATTTATATATACCTACCTTGTAGAAATATTTTCCAGACAGAGAATCGTTCTCAACAAAGTACTCATTCAACTTTTTAATTTGAATATAGCCACTCAATATTTTATCAATATTAGAACTATTTAATATTGAAGAACTTCTCATTCTATAATAATATAATCTATTTTCGATTACTGTAATATTGGTTGCTCCTGCTATAGCTTTACTAATAAATATTAAATCTTCGCAATATCTGCATGATTCATCAAAAAATAAATCTTGCTTTAAAAAATATTCTTTAGATACTATAAAACACCAAGGTCCAATCCACTCATTAATATATCTTTTCATACTTTGAAGAGAAGTCTCATAAACATATTTTGTTACCTTTTGTATTTCCTTAATATTGGAGAATGCCTCCCCATCTAAGAAAGTTTTATAATTACAAAATCCTATATGTGTATTTTTATCTTTTACTGCAAAATATAATATTTCCAAATACTTTTCATCAAGTATATCATCTGAATCAGGCCAAACCAACCATTCTCCACTTGATTGCCTTATACCTGTATTTCGTGCAGCAGAAAGTCCCTTATTTGTTTGTCTAATAATCTTATAATTCATTTTTGTATTTTTTAGAGTTTCTTCTAGTTGTTCAATTGATTTATCAAAAGAACCATCATCAATAAATATGGCTTCAAAATCTGTAAAAGTTTGATTTTCTAGTGATTTTACCAACTCTATAATATAGTTTTCTACATTGAATATCGGTACTATAACACTTATTAACATTTCTTAAATCTCCCTATAATTTAGTTTGGATTTCCCATTTTTCATGTGCATAATTATACTTTTTTATGACCTTTGCAGGTATTCCAACAACAATGCAATTATTAGGAATATCTTTATTTACTACAGAATTAGCTCCAATAATAACTCCATTACCAATGGTTACCCCCAATAAAATACAAACATTTTCACCAATCCAAACATTATTTCCTATAGTAACTGGTTTAGAATATAGTCTTCTTTGATCTGGCGGAATATCTGGTAAAGAGTAGTTTTCTAGATTAGTATATTCTCCATGACTTGTGTCACTAATAAAAACTTTTGAAGCCATTAAACAATTATCACCTATTATAACTTTTTCTTTGGCTACAATATGCACGTTATCACCAATCTTACAATTTTCACCTATAATTAACTTTTTTTCTTTATCTTCCTCTTCACCAAACAAGTCAAATCTACAATTATATCCTGTGGTAAATCCTTTTTTAAAGTCCATATAAGATTTTCCTCTTATATAAATGGGTCTTCTAACTAATCTTGCTTTTTTATAAAATATTTTAGTGATAATTAATGCATATAATGTTTTGATAAATTCTGAAAATGAATATCTATTTTTCATAAAACCTCCTATTATGCATTAAATTACTTTCAAATATTTATAATTTGCATCATCTATAATTGTATTTACATAACTACTTATACTGTATTTTCTATATATTGGCTCCTTAATCTCTCTATATTCTCTTTTGATAAAATCAGTTATTCCATCTAAATTGTCATTTTCTATAATTAAAATATTATTCTCATTATAGAAATCATACTTTTTTATATCAGTGTTTGTAGTTATTAATTTTCTTTTAGCACCAAGAGTTTCAATTGTTCTCATTGTCAAACCACTTTGTTTATTATGAGGCATATCAAATACAGTATTTGTATTTCTTAATATATCTAAATTTTCTTTTTCAGATAATGGCATAAACTTAAATTCATCTCTTTTTGCCCCTTTAAATTCTGTTATAAATGCTCTATTATATAAATACTGCAACTTATTCAAATACATATATGAATATACATTAACTCCTTGTGATTCTAATTTAGGAAATAGTATCTTCATAGTTTTATACCTATTTGGATGAGCTGTACAAACACTAGCAATATCATATATACAATTATGTTGCTTAGCCAGTCCAATATTTTCAAACTCTTTACAATAGAATAGGGGTAAAAACTTAAGACTTTCTACTTCTTCACAGTCCTTTAAATCAAAGGAATAAGCCATATCAAATTCATTAATTACTTCTTTACTATTTGGATAAAGTTCTAAAGAATCCCACATATGCAATACAAACTTTGCTTTTTTCTGAATGCTCTTCATATATCTAATCATTTGAGCCGTGAATACTTTACAGTCAACTACAAACACCAAATTATATTCTTTATCCTTAATTTCATTTATTATATCTTCAAAATATTTTTCAATTAAGAAATTAATCATATCTTTTTTTATTTTTATAATTCCTTTTATAAATGAATTTTCACTTGGTCTATCATTATAAAAATCGACCTCATAACCTTGTGCTTTAAACTCAGAAATAATCTTTTTATAATAGGTATACATTGGAGTTCCTATATATAAAACTTTTTTTATACTCATACTTTTACTCCTTAGCTTGAATTAACATTCCATTTTCTTTCATTTCATATAATGATCTTTCAAAATAATCATCTGATTTCTCTAAATTTTGTTCTTCATTTTGTCTTTTTACCCATAGTGCAAATTCCTTCATACCTTTTTCTATGTCATATTGTGGTTTGAACTTGCATAATGACTGTACTTTTGATATGTCAGCTATATTATGCCTAATATCCCCTTTTCTGAAATCACCTGTTATATTTATTTCTGATTTTGAACCATAATATTTCTTTAAAATTTGTGCAATTTTAATAACTGATATATTCTTTCCACTTCCAATATTTATTTTTTCGTAATTTGTACAAGTATTTTCAATGGCACTACAGGTAGCTCTTGCTACATCACTTACATGTATAAAATCTCTACTCTCATTTCCATCTTCAAAAATATTTATATTATTGTTCTTTAACAGCAACTTAGAAAATATTGAAAGTATTCCTGTATATGGATTATTTAGTGATTGTCCTTGTCCATAAACATTTTGATATCTGAAAATTGTATATGGAATTTTCATTGTTTTCCCCATTACTTCTAACATTTTTTCTTGTGCAAATTTTGTATAAGCATAATATGAAATTGGATCAAGCTCACTATCTTCTTTAGTTTCTATCAAGTCTACTCTATTTCCACATATAGGACACTTAACTTCAAAATCTCCATTTTTCATATCTTCTATTTTTCTTGATTTTGGAACAACTATTTTATGTTTTTTACAAAAATACATTCCCTCTCCATAGACAGAACGTGAAGAAGAAAGTATTATTTTTTTTATAGGTAATTTTTCATTTAGAATCACCTGTAATAAATTTGATGTTCCCATAATATTTACATCAGTATATTTATTGATTTCATACATTGATTGTCCTGTACCAGTTTCAGCTGCAAGATGTATCACATAATCTACTTTTTCTAGCGCTGATCTTAGGTCTTCATAGTTTCTAACATCACCTTTTATAACTTTACACTTATCCTTAATATTTTTATATAAGTATGACTCTTTATAATTATTTCCATGTATTTGCTCCGAAAAATTGTCTAAAACTATTAGTTCATATTTATTTTTTAACTCTTCAACAATAGAATTCCCAATAAAACCTGAACCGCCTGTAATAAGTACTTTTTCCATTCAAAAGCTCCTTCTCAAATTAATACAATTAATAATATTACTTACATTCTGCTAAATTTATTTAATAGTTAAATTTCATTTTATATATATCAAGTTTCCAAATATTTTACTTAAAAAAGCATTATTTCTTCCTGTAACTTTTATGATTTTTCCAATAGAATTAGATAAAACTACTTCTCTTCCATTATCATGAGCAATTTTTTTTACTAAAAGACTTGTATTTACATAATCATCATCTTGAGGTAAAAATACTCCATTAGCATTATTATCAATATATTTTTTTATATATTCACATAATTTATCAATATGAATCATACTTCTCTTATTCTCAATCATAGGAAAAATTGGAGTTCTAATTGCTAAGCTTTCTAGCCTTGCATAGTTTCCAGGACAATTATCTCCATAAACCATTGGAGGCCTTAAAATTGCTACATTAAAATTTTTATCAGTTAATAATTTCATTTGATTTTCTGCTTCATACTTACTCATTCCATAATAACTTTTAGGTTTAGGTAAAGTTTCTTTATCAATAACTACTTCTTCTCCAATTTTCCCTTCTATTCCATATACAGACATACTACTCATAAATATAAATTGCTTTACCCCTTCTACTTTTGCTTTTTTAGCAACCTCAATAGGCAAATCTCTATTAACCTTAAAATATAAACTTTTAAGTTCCTTTTTTTCTTTTTTATGAACAATAGCAGCTACATGAAATATAGCATCATACTCTGAAAAATCTTTATTCCTCCACCCATCATCCCTCATATCTAGTGTATCTACCTTATAATTGTCTGGTTCTTTACTTAACCATTTTTCCAGTGAAGTACCTATATAACTATCTTTTCCAGTGATAAGTATTTTCTTCATTTTGTCATTCTCTCCTCATTATTTGAATTAATTTTAGATATTATATCTTTAGTGCTATTTTTTAATCCTCCTTCAGAAACTCCCTTAGCCCTAATCACAGATAAAATTGTCAAAAAAAAGCACTTAACATCCATAATTAATCCTATTTTTTTTACATATTCTCCATCAAGTTTTGCCTTTTCTTCAATAGAAATTTCATCTCTCCCATTAATCTGAGCCCATCCAGTGAGTCCGCATGGTACATTATTTGCACCATACTTCTCTCTCTCTTCAATCAAATCATACTGATTCCAAAGAGCTGGACGTGGACCAATTATAGACATATTTCCAAACAATATATTTATTATCTGGGGCAATTCATCAAGGCTTGTTTTTCTTAAAAACTTACCAACCCTTGTAATCCACTCTTCTGGATTTTCAAGCAGATGTGTTGGTGTATCTTTTGGAGTTTCCACTTTCATAGTTCTAAACTTTAATATATTAAAATGCTTTTTATAAATACCAACTCTCTTTTGTTTAAATAAAACTGGTCCTGGAGAATCTAACTTAATTGCTATTATTAATACTAAAAATAAAGGTGATAAGACTACCAATCCAATGAATGATAAAATGAAATCTATGACTCTTTTGACCTTTAAGTACATAATTCCCCCCTACATCATTTCCTTTTTAGACTTTTTCACAATATCCTCTTTTACAAAATTAAAACTTGGAACTAAGTATTTCATTTTACCTCTCAAAAGATCCTCATTGCCCATCTTAACTGTATCCACTAGCTCATTAATTTGTTGTTTTAATGCACTCAATCTAAGGCTTTCTGGATTATCCACAAAAATCTTATTATGAGCTGTTGTCTTTAAATTTTTCTCACCCATTAAAAGCTCTTCATAAAGCTTTTCTCCTGGCCTAAGTCCAGTAACTTTTATCTCAATATCCTTTCCAGGCTCTAGCCCAGAAAGTCTTATAAGATTTTCTGCTAAGTCATATATTTTTACAGGCTCGCCCATATCAAGGACAAATATCTCTCCGCCCTTAGCAAAAGCTCCAGCTTGAAGTACAAGTTGGCTGGCTTCAGGGATGGTCATAAAATATCTAGTAACCTCTTTATGAGTCAAAGTTACAGGACCACCACTTGCTATCTGCTTTTTGAAAAGTGGAACCACTGAACCATTAGAACCTAATACATTTCCAAATCTTACAGCAACAAATTCAGTTCCACTTTCCTTATCCATAGCTTGTATTATCATTTCACAGATTCTCTTGCTAGCTCCCATTACATTTGTTGGATTAACAGCTTTATCTGTAGAAATAAGTACAAACTTTTCAAGATTAAACTCATCAGCTAATTCACATAAGTTTAAAGTTCCTACAACATTATTCTTTATGGCTTCAAGTGGACTATCTTCCATTAAAGGCACATGTTTATGAGCTGCTGCATGAAATATAACTTGCGGTTTATGCGCAATTAAAATATTCCTAATTCTTCTTCTATCACGAACAGATCCGATAAGCACCTTTAAGTTTAAATTCTTATTATAATGTAAAAGTTCATTTTGAATGTCATAAGCGTTATTTTCATATATATCAAAAATGATTAGTTCCTTTGGTTTAAATTTCACTACTTGTCTACATAATTCAGAACCAATAGATCCACCACCACCAGTTACCATTATTACTTTATTTTCAATATAACTGCTAATTCCTTTATTATCTAAGGTTACTGATTCTCTACCAAGTAAATCTTCAACATCAACATCTCTAATACTATTGATATTAAAATTTCCATCAATTATATCTGAAACCCCTGGCATTATCTTTACTTTTGCCTTTGTCTTGTTACATTGTGTTATAATGTCTTTTAAATCTGAGCTATTTATTTTAGCAATAGCTATAATGACTTCATCTATTGAATTGTCTATAATGATTTTTTCAATAGAACTTCTATCTCCAAGTACTTTAACTCCTGCAACATATTTTCCCATCTTTTCTTTATCATCATCTGCAACAGCTACTACTTTCTTTCTGCATTCTGGATTCTTTTTACATTCATTAATAACTAATGCTCCTGCAGCACCAGCCCCTATTACTAGCACTTTTTTAAGGTTAGAATTCTTTCTTATATCTAAATAAATTATTAATCTTTTTACAATTCTTAAGCCTACCCTGATTCCATTACAAAAGAGCATTATTAAAATTCCAGCCATAAAGGTAACCAATAATGGAACTCTATGTTTATCTATAGCTGAAATTAATAGACAAATAATCACTCCTATTGTGGTACTAAGTACCCCAATGGCAAACTCTTCTATGCTAGCTACTGTCCAAATACTTTTATACTGTTTAAAAATTGTAAATATAATCATATAAATAAAAGTCATAAATAATATCTTTGGTAGAAAGTCACTATAAATGTTTATAATTTGTGAAATGCTCATATTTATGTTTATAATTCTTAAATACAAAGCTAGAAAATAGGATGCTTGTATTAATAGAAAATCTAAGAATAGTAGTATAATTATTTTTGTTCTTTTATTTATTGTCACTATTCTCCCTCAATTCTTATTGCTCTACTTGCTATTTGATTTTTTTTCATTCTTATCACCATAGTAGTAATAAGATTTTTTATGACTTGTTTCTACTCCATTAAGTACAACCCCAAGTAAATTTGCACTAACTTTTTCTAGTAGATCTTTAGCTTCAACAATGCTATCTCTTTTTGTCTTATTTGCTCTGATTACCATAAGCACACCATCAACTTTTGCCCCTAATATTTGACTATCACTAATACTATTTAGTGGTGCTGAATCTATTATTATAATGTCATATAAATCTTTTAAGCTTTCTAAAAATGTTTCCATATACTTAGATCCTAATATTTCAGTTGGATTTGGTGCTTTAGTTCCTGAAGTCAATATATCTAGATTATCTGAATAATTTTCAAGTGCTATCTCTAATTTTTCTTCCCCTACCAAAACATCAGTTAATCCTGATAAATTTGATATGTTAAACTTTCTATGAATATTTGGTTTTCTTAAATCACAATCTACTAATAAAGTTTTTTTGCCATCTTTTGCAAAAGATATAGCCAAATTACATGATGATGTTGTTTTTCCTTCTGCTGGTTCAGCACTTGTAATCATTATGGTTTTCATTTTTTTATCTAATGAAGAGTACAATATATTTGTCCTCAAGGTTTTAAAAGCTTCTATTACTGAAGCATCAAGATCTTTCTCAAAGTCTAACATCCCACACCTCTTATTAATTAATACATGGTACATTTCCGAGAACCGGTAAATCTAGTATTTCTTCAACTTGCTTTCTATCTTTAAATGTGTTATCCATAAGTTCAAGAAGAATAGCTAAAATCACACTTACTAAAGCTCCAATTATAAATCCTAAAGCTATATATATAGGCTTATTAGGACTAACTGGATTTTCTGGCAAAATAACTTTTTGAACTATTTTTACATTAGCATTAGGTATTAATTCCTTTGAATACGTAACAAATTCATCTGTAATTGCAGCTACTATATCATTTGCTTTAAATCTATCTTTATCTGTATATTTTATCTCTATTAATTGGGTATCTGTCTTTGGAGTTACTGATAGATTTTTAAGTATCGTCCCTGAACTTTCATCAATATTTTTTCCACTTAATGAATTATCAACTAGGTCTTTTGTCATAATTACATCTGAATATGTTTTTATTAGTTTTTGATACAGTTCAACATCATTGTAATTATAGTTTTCATCTTTCTCTCCCTGCTCTTTTCCTATAAATAGCTTAGAGCTTGCTTCATATTTGGGGTCAATAAAATAGAAGCATGCTATTGCTGTAACTAAAGTTGAAACTATAGTAATTATTACTATAAGTTTTAATCTATTCCTAAGTATTTTTAATAAATCTGATAAACTTATATTATTTTCTTCCACAATATCTCCTTTACATCACTTTCTATATTTACACACTATGTAGTTTTTTAATGAATTATTACATTTTTTCTAAATTTTATAAAGCAATTGACATAACTAATTAACATATTTCGTCGTTACATAAGTTAAAAAGAGTTATTTAATATAATTTTAAACTTATATTAAACAGCTCTTTTGTTCCTTTTTCTGCTTATTTTATATTTAGTGTACTTCCTTTAACAAATTTAGTCCTTCTATTAATGTTGTTCTTGGTTGCCAATTTAATATTTTTTTAGCTTTATTATTGTCAAGTATAGATCTCTTTACATCACCTAACCTTGGTCCTTTCTTAAAAATCTTTTGAGTACTATTAAACACTCTAGTTATTTCATCATAAATATCTAAAATTGCCACTTCACATCCTGAGCCTATATTTATAATTTCATTTGTGATTTTCTCACTAGCTATCATATTTGCTTGTACTATATCTTTTACATAAACATAATCTCTTGTACACCCTCTTGGCATATCATCATATGTCATAAGTATTGAATCTTTATTTTTTAGAATATTATTAATAAATATTGGAATAACCCCACACTCACCATCTGCAATTTGCCTTGGTCCATATACATTAGCATATCTTAGTATTGTGAATCCAAAGCCATATAATTTAGAATAAAGTTTTAAGTATTGTTCACCTAAATACTTATTTATAGCATATGGCGATTCTAATTGAGGTAAATCTATTTCTGAAGATTTTTCATCACCTATTATTTCCTTTGATAGTGCTCCCCCTGAAGAAACATAAATAAAATTCTTTACCTTATATATTTTTAAAAGAACTAGTATATTAATGAGTCCTATTACATTTATCTTGGCATCATACAATGGATTTTCAACAGATGCTGACACAGATTTTTGAGCTGCATGATGGTTAATTACATTTGGTTTATACTTTTGAAAAACCTCTTCTAGTTTAGGAAAATCTGTTATATCAACATTATGAAAATGAACATTATCTTTGTTAATTATATTTTCTAGATTATTTAAATTACCTGATGATAAATTATCAACTATTACTACTTCATAGCCTTTTTTACAATACTCTTCTGCAATATGTGATCCAATAAATCCTGCTCCTCCAGTGAGCAATACAACCTTCCCCATATTCATCCACCCTTTCACTTTGAAATTTATTTTGATTTGTCATATAAACAGCTTGTTTAATAACTTAATAGTATATTTATTTATCAAACTCTCTTTTCATTCTTCTTATTTTCAATTTTCTCCATTTCATCTAATTATTTTTTTGATTGTCCCTAATATATACGAAAAAAATGACCCCTATACACATAGAAGTCATATCTTTTCTAACTTTCTTTATCCTTATTTTTTTTCTTCTGTCTATTTCTTAGACACTTTGATATAATACAAATCAATAAAACAGCAAATAAAGCTATAGTTGCCCAAATTAAATCACCATATATATTTTTATCATCACTTTTAACAATTTCATTTTCCATAGTATCTTCTTCATAATCAATACGATGACCTCTAACTAAAAGTCTATGAGAATTAATCATATATGGAGTGCATGTCATAAGAGTAACATAGTCCTTGCCTTGTTCAATTTTTAAATTCTCAAAATCTGTTGGCTCTACTACTTTTATTTGATCCACTTCATATGCAATGGTTCCTTCAATGCCCTTTATATAAAATCTATCACCTATCTCCACCTTTTCCAAATCAGTAAAAAGTTTAGCTGTTGGTAATCCTCTATGCCCAGTAAGAACAGAGTGAGTACCCTCACCTCCAACTGGAAGTGAGGTTCCCTCCATATGTCCAATACCTTTGCTAAGGACTTCACTAGATGTACCTTCATATATTGGAGCATCCAAATCAATTTTAGGAATATTAATATGTCCTATCATCTCATTAGCCTTAAGCATTTTTTCGTATTCATTTGCCCCTTCTTCCATCTCTTCCTCAGTATATGAAACATTAGAATTTTCACTCTTTATTGCTCTTGATAGATACGCATTATAAGAATAATAAAGATTTAACTTGCACTTAACTTCAACACTCTCACTTTTCTCTACTTTTGTATCATAATCTTGAATAACTCTCTTTGCAGCTTTTTGGTAAAGTAAATTACTAATTATAGGATAATAAAAAATCACTAACCCTATTGCAAAAATTATTATTATAAATAATGTTCTTCCAATACAACTTCTCTTTTTATCTGATGAAGTTTTTCTATTTCTTTTCATATACATTTACCTTATTTCCTTACTTTTCAGACTCTTCCTTTTTCTTAAATACAACTATTGCTGAAATCATAATTATAAGCCCTGCTCCTAAGAAAATTACTGTTCCAATTCCACCTGTTGGAGGGATAACTGGTCGCTTAACATTTGTAACTGGCACTCTAGCACCATATGAATTTGCATCAATTGTAAATGTTAAATCATCCATCTTTACATATCCATTTGGTACATTAACCTCTTCTAGCATATAGGTATATGGATCTCCAGTATTTCCATAAGCAAGTCCCTTAACTTCAAAATATCCATTTGAACCATTTATAGAAATTTTATATGCACTGGCCAAATCTGCTACCCAACTTATTTTTCCATCTGCATCCACAGCCATATACTGATTACTTCCATTCTTTACAGCAAAAGTTGCAGCAGCTAATTCTGGTAGATATATATTTTGCACATTATCCACCTTTACAAAATGACGTCCTCCAGTATGAACTTCTGGTTGATTTCCACTTGGAACATTAACTGTAACATCTGCTGACATATAGCCATTGTTATATGTTAATGAAGCATTATTGTAAATAGCTGCACCCATTGTGGCAGTAGTATTTATACTCGCCTGAAACTTAATCTCAAGATCTTTAAGTGTTTGAGGATTAGGTCTATTTGATTCTAATTTTTGTAATCCTGCAGTGGTAAAAGTTATATTAATACTACCAGCAGCAGTTCCTGAATTATCTTGAGTAACATTATAATCTGTTCCATTTACAAAAGTAACACCATTATATGTTATTGTTGGATTTCCAACATAATTTAGTGTATTTGGTAGAACATCAGAAATTTTAAATGTTGTATAACTGCCAATTCCTTTTGGCACTTTAGGATAAATCAAGTAATTAAAGACATGCCCAACATCATAGCTAGCACGATCTTGATTCTTTAATTCAATATCTTTATCTATCTCTGGTGCATCATTACTAATTATATTTTTGGGATAGAGATGTACTGCTCCTAGATATGCATCCCCACTTACATTTAAAGCTGGAAGTTCCATTATAAATGGCACCCCAATTTGATACTCAATTGTGCTTGGAAACACAGTTTCCCTTACATAATAATTACCAGTTGCAAAGGAAACTGGTACTCCAGCATCTACTACAACTGGGTCTCCTGTAAGAGTACTATCTGTTACTTGAGTATTTGACATTCCATTAAAATCACTTACTTGAGTTCCTGCAGGTACAGGCCATACTGTAAACTTTACTCCATTATTATTCTCTACTGCATTTGTTCCTAAAGCAGCTATTTCTGCTGGTGTAAGTAGTCTACCATCATGAGTATGCAATGAAAATCCACCTATGCCTACAACCTTATGAATAGTAACTGATGTACTTGCTGGTATTGGTGGTGCTGCATATACTGATAGGCTTTTCATAGCAAACATCATAACAAATACGATTATAAAACTAAATATTTTTTTAAATTTTTTCACTTTTATTTTCCCCCTTCACCCTTCTTATACAAAATGGCATAAATTATATATCCTTTGAATTATATTTATTTACTTTTCTTAGGTATATAGCTACCATAACTAGTCCAATTCCTCCTATGGTGAATGGTATTCTTCCAATTCCTCCTGTGGCTGGTAGTTCTCTTATAGGTTCATTTTGTACAAACAAATTATACTTACCAACTTCTTCATTTTGCACTAATGTATATCCTGTTGGTCCTACTATAGTTCCATTAGCAACTATAAAAGGTCCAATATTCTCACTCCATTTATATCCTGTTGGTGGTTTTGTTTCTACAAGCCAATAAGTTCCATCTAATAAATTGCCAAAATTGCCTTTACCATCTCCCCCTGTAGTGATTGACGCTAATGCAGCCCCAGTTGGACCACTTGAATTTCCCATATACAGCTGAAATACTGCACCTTGCAAAGGTGTTGTACCATAAACCTTTGTAATGGCAAGTGATGGCTTGTAAGTATTTGTTATTGTATTGTTAGCTGTAATAGTTTTGCTATAGTTAGTTGAAACAACTACCTCATTTACTGTATATATATATGGCTGAAAGCTACTATTATACATGGGCAAACCAGTCCAAATATAAGTAAATCTATCATTTGGTCCTACTGCTGGAGATATTATTGGTGTTACTCCTGTTACCTCTTCTGGTACATTAGACCCAACCTGCCTATATAATGTTAAATTTACAGGTTGATGATTTATAATAGGTCCTCCTACCCATACTTTATAAGCAGTAACACTAATTCTAGGTAAAACATTTGTAGGTTCTTGCCAAACATTGTTATTATAATTTGAATCTTGTGTAATCATTGTAAATTTAACTATATTTGATATATCAACATTTGGAAGTCTGGTTGCTGTTGCTGAGCCAGTAGCTGGAAAAGTGCCTGGAAAATTCCCCGTGGGAGCATCTGAATTAACTTTAACCGTCACTGTAAATGTCTTTTGCGTTGATGTTTCTAAAGCAAATGCTGGCCATGTAATTATCCCTCCACTTAAAGTTCCTCCATCAGTTGCAGAAACAAAAGTAACTTTTGGATCTAAAGTGTCTGTAACAACTATTCCATTTGCAACAACTGTTGATGAATTATTAGTTACCTTGATTGAATAGGTGAGTGTATCCCCTGTGTATAATGGATCAGGATTATCTGTCTTAACCACATCAACATCAGCTATCTCTGTTGTAAATTTTGAAGTTTGATTAAGTGGTACTGTTTGAGCTCCAGTATTAATCTTTTCTCCACTAGCAGTTTGAGCACTATCTAATGTTGTTTGAACATTTCCAGATACATTGCTTGGTAATTGAGTCTTTAACACAACCCACATCTCTACAATTATTTTATCGTTATTTTCTAATCCAGTAACTCTAAAGTTTCCCTTAATATTAGAGCCTGACATTGTTGATGAAACTATGCTTGCAGATGCAGGTACTCCATAATCTACACTACGAGGATCTGAATAATCTACAAATGCTGCAAATACCATATAATTTTGATCAAATCCAAAATTACTTCCACTAGTTGTAGTTGTACTCCATAAACAAGAAAAATTGATTACACCATTTTCAGGAGAAGTACTTCCCTTTACAGTGATTTCAACTTCAAAAGGTATTATTTGTCCAAGAGCAAGATTCCTTGGTTCTAGAGAATTAAGAGGTGTATATGTCCCATTAGCCCCCGGCATTGGATCTGCTGCTCTTCCTGATGGTGGTATAGGATAATCTCTTGGCAATTTGAAATTATAATAGTTCGGGTCATAAGCTGAAAAATCTAAGGAATAGGAACCAGCAGAATCTAAAAATGTAGTTGTAGCAACATGCCCTGTTGTCAATCCTGTAGCTGTAACCTTATAATTTTTGATATATTCTTTAGGCAAGTTAAATTGAAATTCAATAGTTCCTTCATCAGTTACTTTTACAACTTTCTCTAATGACCATTTTTGCTCACTGCTAGAATTATCTTTAATAGAAATTTTAACTTCTTCATCACCATTCCAATTACCACCATTAAGATTTACTAAAGCTCCTGGAGCATAATCAAGTAAATCACTAGTAATCCACGGATTTTTTTCAGAATCATCAGCTAAGGTAGTATTATTAAATGAATTTATACAAAATGAACTTATAAAAAACACAGCTACCAAAAGGCAAACCAGGTTTTTCTTAAGGTTTTTCATCTATTCCTCACTTCCAGTACTCAAATTATAGTAACTTAAATTTTTATATGGCCATAGGTTTCCATTTAATAAATTAATATGATGCTGTATACTCATTAATACTAATTCTCATTATAAATTTGTTTTTTTAATATAAAATTTTTCTCATTTAAAATAAAAAAGAGTTATTTGAAATAAATTTATAATTTAATCAAATAACTCTTTTCTCTTAAATTTTTTTCATTTTTAATTATTAATGAATTGCCTTCTTCCCATGTCTCTTTCCTGTAGCCTCAACACTTGAAACACTAATTAAAGCATTTTCATCAAATCCATGTACAATACCTTTTAATTTAGCAATTTCTAATCTTGATACAACTACATATATTACATTTGTTGAATCTCCTTTATAAGCTCCTTGCCCATGTAATAATGTAATGCCTCTTCCAAGTCTATCCATTAGAGCTTCTGAAATTTCTAAGTTTTTTTCAGATACAATAACCACTGCCTTTGATTCATTTAATCCTTCAACTGTTATATCTATTGTTTTAAATGCGATAAAATAGGCTATTAGTGAATACATTGCTCTATCCCATCCAAATACTAAACCTGAACCACCTAATATAAATAAGTTAAAGAACATTACAATCTCTCCAACAGAAAAACTTGTTTTTCTATCTAATATAATTGCCACAATTTCTGTTCCATCTAAAGAACCACCATTTCTTATAATAATCCCTATACCAGCTCCAAGTATTATTCCTCCAAATATTGTTGCTAAAAGTGTATCCTGTGTTATTCCTGGAACTGGATGTAAGATAGATACCCCAATGGAAAAACATATAACTCCAAATAATGTTGAAAGAGCAAATGTCTTTCCTATTTGCTTATAACCAATAATTAAAAATGGTAAATTTAATACAAGTACAAATACTCCTAAGGGTAAATTTACAAACTGGGTTGTAATTATTGATATTCCAGTTACTCCACCATCTATTACGTTATTTGGAATTAAGAATATTTCTAGTCCTACTGATGCTAAAATTGATCCTAAAATTATAAAAAAGACTCGACTTATAATATTTAAAACTTTATTATGTTTTTTCTTCATCTACACGCCGTTGCCAAAACCTTATAAAACTCTATAAAGCTTGTTTAATTCCCCATTCATCCTATCCCATTTTGCTAAAAGCTACTTTGGTTTGATATAATAATCCAGGAGCTTAAATTCCCATACAACGCATGGTACATATTAGCAATATCTTTTAAGTGATTACATTGCTAATTTATATCGTGAAAGATTCAAACTTGCTTGGAAATCCCTATCCATAATATTTCCACATTCACATTTATAAACTCTATCAGAAAGTTTTAAATCTTTCTTGATAGCTCCACAACATGAACATAATTTAGATGATGGATAAAATCTATCCGCTTCTACAAACTCAATACCATTAAACTCACATTTGTATTGCATTTGTCTTTTGAACTCATATAATCCTTGCTTTGCAATAGCTTTTGATAAATGTTTATTCTTCATCATTCCTCTAATATTAAGTGTTTCCATAACAACTCTTGATGGTTTGGCTTTCACTATCTTATTCGTTGCTTGGTGACTATGATTACTTCTTATATTTGATAATCTTCTATGAAGTAATTTAATCTGCTTTTCGATTTTTATAATATTACTTGTTTTAACAAACTTACTCCCTTCTTTATTTTTTAAGTATTTGCGAGATACCCTATGTTGTAATCTACATAGCCTTTTTTCAAGTTGTTTTACAACTCTTGTTTTGTTAATATTTTTAAAGTTCATTCCATTTGAGCATATAGCTAAATCTTTTATTCCAACATCAATCCCTATGCTCTCATCTGTTAATTCTATTAATGGTTGTTCTTTTTCAATCCCAACTGATATAAACCAATACTTACCATCAAAGCTTACTCTTGGATTGGTATATTTACAATTCATAGGTATTGAATTTTTCTTTATATTTATCCAACCTACTTTTTCTACTAACACTGTACTTTCTTTAACTTTAAGCTTTGAAGTATCATTATAAAATGATGGTTTTGACTTTCTTCTGCTCTTAAATCTTGGTTTATCAGCTATTCCTTTAAAAAAGGTTTTATAAGCATTGCAAGCGTCTTTTACAGCCTGTTTTGTTACATTGTTAGATACTTCATTAAGCCATTTAAGTTCTGTTTGCTTTAATATAGTTAATTCTTTTCTTAAATCATTATCTGAAATAAATTTACCACCATTTTTATAATTTTCTTCTTGTCTTGCAAGTATCCAGTTATAAATAAATCTTGATGTTCCAACTGATTGCCATAGTTTTTGTTCCTGTTCTTTAGTTGGATATAATCTAACTTTAGTCCCCAGTATCATTCTCTAACAACTCCTTAATCATCTTCCTTGCTTTATTGGCTCTCTTACCTTGCAACCTACAACTAAAAACTGTAACAATTTGAATTAAATCCTCAACTAATTCCTGCTCTTCTGTCTTTTCAGTATTGTCTATAATTTCAATAGTAGTTCCATATTTATTGCATAGATTTTCTATAATTTCACATCCAAATCTTAATAATCTATCTTTATATAAAATTACTATCTTTTCAACTTCTGAATTAGTTATCATATCTATTAATTTATTTAATCCTTCTTTATTGTAGTTAATCCCACTTCCTATATCAGTAATGACTTCAAATTGATAACCTTTGGCATACATATATGTTTTAACATTTTCAATTTGTCTTTCAAGGTCATCTTTTTGTTTATGTGAACTAACTCTACAATATCCAATTATTTTTTTAGTTTCAATTCCTTTAATCCCTAAAAAATGATTAAGTTGCTCTTGAGAGTAATATCTATACCCTGTTGGAGCTATATGATGGGGTTTTAATATTTCTTTTTTATCCCATTCTCTTAATGTTTGTGGATTTTTACCTATTAGTTTTGAAAACTCTCCAATAGAATAATATTTCATATATAATCACCTCTTGAATTTATCATAACATAAACATTAATCAAAACCAAGAAACCTATATAAACTTCTATAACGTTTCACTAACTGTTGTCATACCCCCTACCTTATTATTTTATTTATTTATTATTTTCTACATTACAACTTTTCTATGTAATGCTCATAATTTTCTTACCATGGAAAAAAGGCTGCAATTCACTAAGTTATTGCAGTCTTCTCAATTTTAGTTTACCTTTTCAATTAATCTAATAATATAACTTAAAGTATGAAAATCTCTTTTAATTTCTACTTTAATAGTATTTAATCCTTTAATAAGTCTATCTTCTTCAAAATTTTCTAATAAGATCATCATGGTAAGTAAATTGATACTTCCATCCTTTGTATCAAAAATTCTTGCATTCTTGATATACTCATTTTCATTTAATTCATCTACAGCATTTTTTAAAGCTTCGCTTATTTCTACTTCAGGCACTTCATTAAATACTCTTATTTCTGGATTTTCAATATCTATATTTATGGCTTTGCTTAAATCTGATTCTAAAAATATAACATTCTTAAACTCAGCATCTCTAAAATCAACTCCATCTAAATTAACAGAATCAAATATAGTATTTTCAAAAACAGATTTTTTAAACTTACTTCCCTTTAAATTTGCTCCAACAAATTCTGCACCTTTAAATGAACTGCTATAAAAACTACACTTTTTAAAATGTGCTCCTCTAAAGCTTACAAAGTCAAAATTACATGTGTCAAAATCACAATTGTAACAATTACTTCTCTTTAGATTATCATACATAAAGTTTTTTTCTTTTTTTTGTACATTATTATAATTAAATGTACCAGTACTTTGATTTCTACCCATTATTATCTCCTTAATGTTAGGTATTATAATATTTTTTCTATTATTCCACCACCAACAACTACATTTCCATCATAGAATACTACTGACTGCCCTTTAGTAATAGCTCTTTGCTTATCCTTAAATATTACTTTTACTTTTCCATGAGGTTCTGGATATAATATAGCTTCTGAAGGTTTTGCTGCATAACGAACCTTTGCAGTTACATTCAATTCTTCCTTAATCTCATCAAAAGGAATAAAATTAACATCCTTTGCTATAAGCCCTGTTTTGAATATTTCATCCTCTGAACCTATAACTACTTGATTTTTCTTTGCATTAATACCAGTTACAAATACAGGTCTTCCAAGTGCTAAACCTAAGCCTTTTCTTTGTCCTATAGTATAGTAAACTATTCCCTTATGCTTTCCTAATATATTTCCTTCTCTATCTACAAAATTACCTGGTTTAACCTTTCCAGGTACTTCTTCTGTAATAAATCTACCATGATTATTATCAGGAATGAAACATATCTCTTCACTATCCTTTTTATTATGTACAGCAAGACCTATCTCTTTAGCTATTTCTCTTATTTTATCCTTTGTGTATTCTCCACAAGGCATAAGAGTATGGGCTAATTGATCTTGAGTGAAATTATATAATGCATATGTTTGGTCTTTTTTATCATCATCAGATCTGATTAAGAGCTTTCTTCCATCTTTTTCTTCAATCTTAGCATAATGACCTGTTGCAACATATTCTGCACCAATTCCTCTTGCTTTTTGTAGTAGTGCATCAAATTTTAAATGCTTATTACAAGCAATACAAGGGTTTGGTGTCTTTCCTGCCATATATTCATCTACAAAGTAGTTTATTACTTTTTCTTTAAACATCTCTTTAAAATTTAAAACATAAAAAGGTATTTCAAGCCTATCACATACTCTTCTCGCATCTTCTACTGCTGAAAGGGAACAGCATCCACCTTCATTTTCAGCAAAGTTTGGATCATCTGGTGACATACGCATTGTAATACCAATAACATCATAACCTTGTTCTTTTAAAAGGTAAGCGGCAACGGAGCTATCAACTCCGCCACTCATACCAACAACCACTTTTTTCTTCATTCTATCTCCTATTCATCACCATGAACGTGATCGTGTAAGTCATCTCCATGTTCTTCAAATTCCTTAACTTCAAGACCTGCTTTTGCTCTATAATCGTTTATAGCTTTATGAATAGCTTCTTCTGCTAAAACTGAACAGTGCATCTTTACTGGTGGAAGTCCATCTAATGCTTCTGCAACAGCTTTATTTGTAAGTTCCCATGCTTCATCTATATCTTTTCCTATAATAAGTTCAGTTGCCATTGATGATGATGCTATTGCTGATCCACAACCAAATGTTTTAAATTTTGCATCTTTTATTACATTATCTTCAATTTGAAGATAAATCTTCATGATATCTCCACATTTTGCGTTTCCAACTTCTCCAACACCATTAGCGTTTTCTATTTCTCCTACATTTCTTGGATTTCTAAAGTGATCCATTACCTTATCTGAATATATCATATTAATTTTCTCCCTTCTTAATGTAGTCTTCCCATAATGGAGACATATTTCTTAATCTTTCTATAATTGGTGGAGTTACATCTAAAACATAATCAACATCTTCTTCAGTTGATCTATCTCCTAGTGTAAGTCTTAATGAACCATGTGCTCTTTCATGTGGAAGTCCTATTGCTAAAAGTACATGTGATGGATCTAATGATCCTGATGTACAAGCACTACCACTTGATGCTGAAATCCCTTCAAAATCTAATGAAAGAAGTATTGATTCACCTTCTATAAATCTAAAACGAACATTAACATTACCAGGAAGTCTCTTATCACCTCTTGGTCCATTTAAATCTGTATGTGGAATTTTTAATAATCCATCTATTAGTTTATCTCTAAGCTTAGACATTTTATTCATATGTTCTTCAAGATTTTCTGTAGCTAGTTCAATAGCCTTTCCAAGACCAACTATTCCTGCAATATTTTCAGTACCAGCTCTTCTTGCTCTTTCTTGACCACCACCATGTATAAGATTATGTATTCTAATACCTTTTCTTATATAAAGAACTCCTATACCTTTTGGTCCATATATCTTGTGTCCAGCAAGTGATAATAAATCAATGTTCATATCTTTAACATCTACTGGTACATTTCCAACTGCTTGAACTGCATCTGTGTGGAATAAAACTCCTCTTTCCTTGCAGATAGCACCTATTTCTTTTATTGGTTGAATAGTTCCTATTTCATTATTGGCAAACATTATTGAAACTAAAATAGTTTCATCAGTTATAGCATTTCTTAAATCATCTAAATTTATAAATCCTTCACTATCTACATCTAAATAAGTTACCTTATAACCTTGCTTTTCTAAATATTCAGCAGTATGTAGTATTGCGTGATGTTCTATTTTAGTAGTTATAATATGATTCCCTTTATTTTTATGAGCAGAAGCAATCCCTTTAAGTGCCCAGTTATCAGCTTCTGAACCTCCCCCTGTAAAATAAACCTCAGCACTTTCACAGTTTAAAGCTTTTGCAATCTTTTCTCTTGATTCATCTATTGCTCTCTTTGTTATTCTTGATATTTCATAGAATGATGATGGATTTCCAAATTTCTCTGTAAAATATGGCATCATTTCTTCTAGAACTTCTGGTTTAACAAATGTAGTTGCTGCATAATCCATATATACATTTTTCATAACTATTCTCCCTTTTTATCTAATTTTAACTCTTCATTTTTATGTTTAATATTATTATAGTCATCAACGATATCTTGAAGAGTTATAGAATCCATAACCTCGTCAATGCTATTTTTTATCTTGCTCCAAAGTAGCCTAGTTGCACAACAATCAACATTGTCACAACAGATATTATCAATACATTCTGAAATTTCAATTGGTCCTTCAACTTCATTCATTATATCTGCTACTGTTATATCTTTTGGCTCTCTACTAAGTACATATCCTCCTTGAGCACCTCTAATACTAGTGATTAGGTTTGCTTTTCTAAGAGGTGAAAATAATTGTTCTAAATAATATTCAGAAATATTTTGCCTAGTAGAAATAGTTTTTATCGAAACAGGCGCTCCACCATAGTTAATTGCAAGTTCTACCATTGCTTTAACACCATAACGCCCTTTAGTTGATAGTTTCATTTTCTTCACTCCTTAATGTTGAGTAAATTACTATGCTTTATGTTTTATATCATAGCAAAACACTCGGGAATTGTCAACACACTATTCCAAACTTTTCTTTTGGTAACTTATTAGTTTAGAAGTAAGTCATTTTAAACCTTTATAATGGTTTGTACATTTTTTCTTTTCTTCTTCATCATTAAATCTGCCAAAGTAATCAAGTATTTCTATAGAAAAATCTACAAAGGCATTTCCTACTGCTGTAATTATGTTACTATCTCTTACAACATTTTCATTTACATATGTATCCCTTGGAAATGGATCTTCTGATACCATTGGAAAGTATTTTTTAAGGTTATCTTCTGTTAAGGTAGTTGTATATTTTTTGCCTTTTAATATTCCTGCTCTAGCTAAATATTGTGGTCCTGCACATATTGCAGATAGTAGTTTACCTTGGTTATTTAATTTATTTATGAGTTCAGTTAACTCATCTCTTTGTTCATCATTATATCCTCCTGGTATAATTAGCCCATCAATATCTGTATATTTCAATGCTTCTTTAACTGTTGCCATAGGATAATAACACATACCTGATTTGCTTTTTATAACTTCAATTTCATAGGCAATTGAAACTATTTCTTTATCTAATAAATGGCAAGCTAGTGTCATTTCAAAATCTACCATACCTTCATAAATGAAACATAAAATTTTTTTCAATGATAATCCCCCTTTTATTTGTGTGATTTCACTCCTTATAACATGTCCATTTTTATAACCATTTTATAAATTTCTCAAATTCCTCTACATATTTTGTAGGTGAAATTTCTATTATTTCATATTCTGCACTTCTCATAATCTTGTATTAATTTAACACACTAATATTTCTCTATTATCCTTATATAATAGGGAAATAAATATCTATCTGAGAATTTTCATTATCTGATCCTAAAAAACGTTCTGTATAACATTCAAAATCATCATATCCAGAAATTTCAAAATCTGATTTTGGAAACCACGTCCCCCAAATATATTGATAAGTCTGCGGTAAGGTAGTCACTGCCCCTGTATGTGTAAACCTCGCATATTTGCCACTACAAAGTATTTTCATCTGCATTCCAGAAGGAATTTCAAAACCATCTTGAATTTCAATTCCAATAAATACACTACAATAGCTTTCATCATTAAAAGTATTGGTTGAACAACTGTCTCCCACTTCAAAAATTTCATATCTACAAAAACTCGAATAAACAGCATCTAAGTTAGCAAGTTTTTTGTTAAATTGCTCCCATGTTACAACACTTTTGTTGTCCATAACTGTTGTTTCAAAACGCATACCAATAATACATTTCTGTGATATTGATACAATCTCTGGAACAAGTGTAATATTATCCAAGTATCTCAAGTTCTCTTCTATATATGCCTGTTTTTTACCAATCAGCACATTTACCCCATTTGCCCTATACTGTTTTGGTGTCATCTTATATCTTGTCTTAAATGCTCTTGTAAAAGCTTCATGTGACTCAAAACGAAGTGAAATTCCAATCTCCATAATGTTCTTATCTGTTGTAATGAGTTCTAATGCTGCTTGTGTTAATCTTCTGGAACGAATATAACTACCCACAGTTTCACCCATAACAGCTTGAAAATAACGATGAAAATGATAATAGGAATAGGAAACTGCATTGGATACATCACTTACAACAATGGAATTATATAGATTATTTTCAATAAAAACAATAGCTTTTCCAATAGTATATAATCTATCCAATGTGAATATCTCCTTTCTAATGAGTTATGTTATAAAAATCTTTTTCAGCTTTCTCATAAGGTAAATTTACAGTGATCTCTTTCTCCTCCAATTCTTTTATTTCAAATATACACCAGTCATTTGCACGTGGTGAACCAAATGTCATTTCTATCTTTTTATCAGTCAAATCAAATAACATCGAACGCAAAGTTCCAAAAAACTCCTGATAATAATGACAACATAAACCTATTGGATATTGAGTTGAAAGTAAACATTTAAAATCATCCACTGATAGTTTTTTCTTAAATGCCAATGCTTTTTTAATTACTTCATTACGAATTACTGAGTTTTCAATCAACATTTTTTCATATAATTTTAATTCAGGAAGAACGATATGATTTGTTATACTAAGAGACATATTTTTACTATTTTTGTCTAAAATACGATATGCTTTATGTCCATCTATACACTGTAACATGGCAATCTTATTACTATTATCTGCAAGCATCAAATTGATATTATATCCAATAGGAGCATTCATTGTCCAAGCTATAGCTTCATCAACATTTTTGCAGTTTTCTAAAATACTTCGAATAACAATCCAAAATTGAAATCCTGCAACTCCTGCTTTCTGTCCACCCTCAAAGTTGCCAACAGGTAACCCATTACTTGCTTTGCAAGCAGCTAATCCATACTCGTTCATTCCATCACATCGGCCAAACAAGTTCAGTGTAGAACCAATGTATTTATACTTACCTTCTATTGCAGTATAAGCAAAACACATTTCCTCCATTTCATCATTAAAATCATAGTTACGAGCCATAATCGTATGTCCATTTTCTGTTTTAGAAGGTAATGCTGCCATTAAACTACATCCACGCTCCAAATATGTCATTGCATAAAAAACAACTTGACCATATTCTACTCCTAAAATATCTGAAAAGCCTTTAATTTCCTCATTGATTCCATTGCAATACTGGTCTAACAGACTCATAATCTCATCTAATTTATTCTGTGGATAGGTTTTTGGTGGAATCAATACCTTTTGTAATAAATCAGGTTTTGATAAGATCCATCTTCCAATCTGTGCCCCAACTTCATAATTACTTCCTTGAAAATTTTTCAAACTTGTTTTTACTTGTTTCATAGCATTCACCTTACCTTTCATAATGAATTATAAAGAAAAGTAAAACTGAATACTTGATATTTTCTGCGAAGTTTATAAATAATCCTTAATAAAATTGTTTTTTCAATTTAATTATATATGTCTTTATCTCTATAGTTTTCTCCACTTAGAATTTCTTCCTTTACCTACAACTTCTATTTTTTCTTCAACTCTCAACTTTTCAAACACTCTATTTATAGTGGCTTCTCCCACATCAGGACATATAGTTCTTATTTCATTCTTAGTAAAATACCCTAATTTTCCTTCTATATCCATTTCTATTCTTTCACTCTTACTTCCCTTAGTATTTTCAATATAACCTACTCTATACTCCAATTCCTTATATGCTTTTATAATAATTCCAAGAAAATATTCAAGCCATATAAACAAATTATTTTTCCCATCATGCCATAACATGGATGATTTATTTAGCGCTTCATAGTAAGTTTCTTTGCTATCTTCAATAATTTTTTCTAAACTAGTTAATAATCTAGACATTCTTCCATTTCCTTTATTAAAAGGATGAATACAAAGAAAATCTAATATAAATGCATCTATTAAAACTAATGGCTCAACCTCTTCTTTTGCAATCTCCTTCCTATATTCTTCACAAAGCACCTGCATATATCTTGGAGTGCTAAATGCATCTATAGGTTTAAATCTTATATATTTAGTTCCATCAGGTAACAATTCTTCAATCACATTATCAGTATTTTTATAGTTTCCACCCTTAGTTGAGAAAAACTTATATAAATCTCTATGTAATTGTAATAATACAGATGATTTTATAGGAATAGCATCAAAAGCACTATGGATAGTATTTAGTACATCTCTATATCCAGCTATCTCACTTTCACTTCTATCTCTTGGCTCTATTTTATTATTCATTATTTCATGCAATCTTTTATTTGAAGTATAAATTCCTTCTATTCTATTAGATGATTCTGCACTTTGTATAACAGCTACATTTTTAAGTGTATTTAATATTTGAGGTGATTGCTTTTTATACAAAGCTTGTTTTCCCTTATATTCATTTATAGTAGTTAACATTCTTACTATGCTCATAGGTAATGCTATGTTATTCAATTTATTATTTTCAAAAGAAATCATTTTATATCACCCTTATTCATATTATATTTATCATTTTATCATAAATATAATATATTAAAATTTAAATAAACCTTATCATTAACCACTAAATGATAAGGTTTATTTTTAATGTATAATTATTTTAAGCTTTTCATACTTTGAATTATATTGCTATAATTTTCTTACTTTGATTACAACTTTTTCACTGATATATCCACTAAAAATTAACCTTCCATTATACCTATAATCTACAGGGGATTTAGATATCTCTTCTCATTAAACTAAAGCTTTGTGCTGTAGGTCCTATATCAGGTTGTCTTGCAAGAAAAATAGCCAAATCTACAACATCATTGGGCTCCTTAATCCATTCTTCGCTTATTGAAAAAACTGAATGATTATCTTTCTTACTATCATTTCCCATATCTGTATTCACTGGTCCTGGAATCAATTCATTTACACTAATGTTATATTTTAATAATTCTTGTGCTAAAATTCTTGTAAGCATCCATAAACCTGCTTTTGAACAACTATATGGTGCACTGTCAAATCGCCCCTTGTGTCCCATTCCAGATCCTATCGTTATTATCTTTCCAGCACCACTTCTTTTAATATATGGTATTGCTGCCTTAGCTGTATAAAAAGCTCCATTAAGATTAACATCAATGACTCTTTTCCATTCTTCAATGTCAAGTTTATCAACTGGCAATTTTTCACAATCAGTTCCTGCATTAATAACTAGAATATCTATATGTCCGAACTGATTAAAGGCCTTCTGTATAGTTATTTCTAAATTTTTGTAATTGGTCACATCACATAAAATAGCTGTGGCATCACCGCCTAAATTTTTGATTTCATTTACAGTTAAATCTATGTCAGTTAATGTTCTTGCTATACAGTAAACCTTAATTCCTTGCTTTGCATAAGCAATAGCTATAGCTTTTCCAATTCCTTTTCCAGCTCCAGTTATTAAAGCAACTTTTCCGTTTAACCTTTCCAAAATTTCACCCCCACAAATTGGAATTTAATTTATACACTTCTCATAGTATCTAATTTTTTGGCCTTTTGATATGCGTGACTTAGAAACTCTTGAATTGATATATCTTCATAATCCCAATTCATAGGTTCTAATGCCGTAACCCCCTTATATCCAGTATGTGAAATTTTTTTCATAACTTTTTTCCAATCAATACTTCCGTCAAATGGTAATTGATGCTGATTTTTCTTTCCACCATTATCCTGCAAATGTAATGCCATTAATCTTTGTCCATATTTTTCAAGCAAATCAAAATCAGGAGCATAATTTATGTGATGGCAACTATCATAGCAAAACCCTGCATTGTTTGTTTGAATTGTTTTCATTACTAATTCAAGATTTTGAATATTACTTAAATTTTCAAAAGCGACATTAACATTATATTCCTCTGCTTGAGCAACTATGCTTTTTAAGCGTTTCATTCCTAACTCATTTATAGGATACTGGTCATTTGGTAGATGTATTACCATTGTGGAAATAGCATATTTATCGCAATCTTTTACACATTGCAAATAGTTCGCGAATACACTCTTTCCATCTTGATTATCCAATGAAATGCAATTCTGTTCATGCACTGGTGTATGTATGTTTTCTATAAAGAGACCTTCATCTCGTGCATATTGAACATCTTCCTGATACCCTTCTCCTCTGCCAAACTTATCACTCCACCATAACATCACGCTATCAAAGCCAGTATTTTTTATTAATTTATATCTTTCTCTATAAGATAACTCATAACCAAAACAATCATATATTCCTATCATTGTAAAATCCTCTCCCACAAATTACTATTTATATTACTAATTCTTATTAAAACTTGTTAATTTTCTTATTCTCTATAACTCATATTGTTCCATACTTTCATTACTTTGGGACCATTAAATATTCCAGGCCATGCTACTGCTGTCATCTGACATGACCATCAATGTCCAACAATAATAATCTATTCATCTTTCTTATCTCCTCTTACTATTTTCTGTAATCATTTCTGATAAATGGCTCTTCAATACTTTCCCATCAAATGCTGAAGAATGACCATTGCAATCAGGCTTGCCTTTTGGATAATTTACAGTTGCAATACCAACCATATTTTCATACGCTCTTGCCCTCAACTGTGAAATGCGGTTTATCTCCATAGGACAAGCATTTGGTACTAAAATAATTTCAGCACCTTTTAGCATGAGTATTCTGGAACTTTCTGAAAATTCTCTATCATATAATATCTTTATTTCTATTATTAACTACTCTAAATATCTAAATAATTTTTTGTATCTATTACTTTAATATTTTAACATCTTAATTTACATTTTTGTGATTTTTATATAAATAAGTTAATTTTTATAAATGTATAATAAAATTTTTTTCCTAAACATAAAAGAAGATGCATTTTATACACCTTCTTCTAAACAAATTTTATATGAATTTGTAAATTCTCCAATTAATCAAATAAAATTATTAATTAATTGATTAATTTTACATATTAGCTCCTCTGTTGAATGTTTCCTCATTCTTCCACATACCTTTGCATTATCATCACATAATAAACATTTCCTTTGCGGAAGACCAAGCTCAGTTCTGCTAACTTGTTTTCCTTCAGATGTAAATACATCTAAATCAAATAATCTACCAATATGACTTTCTTCCTCAATAGATACAGTAATTTTTTTTACGAACATAGAATCACCATCTATATTAAAGAATGCTTCTAAACCAGCTGAAGTTTTATTAACCTCTTTATAAATTACACTTATATTTTCTTTACGAAATTCTTCTTCTAATAAGCATATTCCTTTTTCATGTGCTTTTGAAAAAATAGCATTATTTTTTTCTTTTCCTGGTATATTTAATGTAAAAGAGACTAAGGTAGTTTTAAAAGTATTAATCAACTTTCTTTGAATTTCTGCTCGTTTCTCTCTTCCATCAAGTATTTCTTTAAGCATATTATCTTCCATGCTCATAAACTAGTACCTCTCTATTTCACTTCTCTAATAACATCAATAATTGATCCATCTCTATATTCTACTAAGCCAACTATTTTTTCACCATATTCAACAGCCTTAGGCTTTCCTGTAACACTTTCAGCCTTTTCCTTTAATTCTTCTATAGTACATACAGGTAATTTGACCTTTGTGAATTTTTCAATTAAGTCTTGTCTTAAAGGATTTACCGCTATTCCTCTATCAGTAACTACTACATCTATAGTTTCTCCTGGAGTTATTACAGTATTTACTTTTTCAACAATAGTTGGTATTCTTCCCCTGATTAAAGGACAAACTATCATTGCAAGCTTTGCTCCTGCTGCAGTATCACAATGTCCACCTGAAGCACCTCTTATTACTCCATCAGAACCAGTTATAACATTAACATTGAAATCTGTATCTACCTCTAATGCGCTTAATATAACTATATCTAATTTATTAACTAAACATCCTTTATTATGTGGGTTAGCATATAAAGATGAACTAATTTCATAATGATTTTGATTTTCTCCCACTGATTTTGCTGCTGTTAGGTCAAAACTTTGAACATCACAAATTTTAGAGATTAAACCTTCCTTTTGCATTTCTACAAACTGACCTGTAATTCCACCTAATGCAAAACTAGCTTTAATATCCTTTTCAATCATTTTATTCTTTAAAAATCTAGCAACTGCAAGTGATGCTCCACCAGTACCACTTTGAATAGAAAAACCTGGTACAAAATATCCTGAAGCTTCAATTGCCGCTGCTGCATATTTAGCAATCAAAAGTTCCCTTGGATTTTTTGTATATCTTGTTGCTCCTGATACTATTCCTTTTGGATCTCCAATTTCATCTACTGTTACTACATAATCTACATTAGTTTGTTCTATACTTGCTGGTACATTTGGATATGGCACTAAATAATCTGTTATAAGTACAACCTTCTCCGCATATTCTGCATCTATTTTAGCATAACCTAAAGGACCACAAAAAGATTTTCCACTAAATCCACTTGCATTTCCATATTCATCACAACTAGGAGCTCCTAAAAATGCTACATCTATTTTTAATTCTCCTGATTCTATAGCTCTTGCTCTACCTCCATGAGAACGAATTATAATTGGCTTATCTAATATTCCATTTGATATAGCTTCAGCTAAAGGTCCTCTAACTCCACTAGTTGTAATCTTAGTAATTACTCCATTTTTTATATGTTCTACTACTGGGGCATGCACACCACTAAGAGAACTTGGAGCTAAAGTTAAATTCTTAATCCCAAGATTAGCTATAACATCTAATACCATATTTAAAATATGATCTCCTTCTCTTAAGTGATGATGAAATGATATTGTCATCCCATCTTCAAGCCCAGTTGCAATAATAGCTTTTTCTATACTCTCTAATAGTTTAGTATCTTCTGGCTTTACTTGAGATATCTGTCTTCCAAATTTATGTTCTTCAGATTGATAACCAAATGGCCCATTATAAGGTCTTAATTCTCCAATTCCTTCTATATATTCTGGTACTTCTCTTCCAATTTTGTTTTTAAGCAATTTCGTCCCCTCCTTCATTTGAATATACTCCTGCTGCTTCAGCTAGCATAAGTGCCCTTTGAGCTCTTTCTATTATTGGCTTGTCTACCATTTTCCCATCTAGAGATACTACTCCTGAGCCTCTCTTTTTAGCTTCTTCTGCTGCTCTAATTACTCTTATTGACTTATTTATTTCTTTTTCCGATGGAGTATAAATTTCATGTACTGGTCCTATTTGTCTTGGATTAATTACTGATTTTCCGTCAAATCCTAATTGCTTAATTAATTTCACTTCATTTTCAAAGCCTTCTTCATTATTTACATCTGAATACACTGTATCAAAAGCATATATTCCTGCTGCTCTTGCTGCAAGTATTATTTGACTTCTTCCTGCTAAAAGTTCTATTCCTTCTGGTGAACGAGTAGTTTTAAGATCAGTTACATAATCCTCTGCACCAATTGCAATACCCATAAGTCTTGTACTAGATTTTGCTATTTCATATGCATTTAATACTCCCAATGCTCCTTCAACAGCTGCCATCATTTTTGTCTTTCCTACTGGTATTCCAGCTTCTTTTTCTATTCTTGCTATTTCATTTTCTACATCTATAACATCTTGGGCACATTCTGTCTTTGGAAGTCTAATAACATTTGGCTGTGCTCTTACTATAGCTTCTAAATCTTCCATTCCAAAAGGTGTATCTAAACCATTTATTCTTACTACTGTTTCCACACCTTCATAGTCTATAGTTTTTAATGCATTATATACTAAAAACCTAGCAGCATCTTTTTCATTTAGTGATACAGAATCTTCTAAGTCAAACATTATTGAGTCTGCTCCATATATATGCCCATCTTTAATCATTCCTGGGTTATTTCCTGGTATATACATCATTGTTCTTCTTAACTTGTACATTATTTTTTACCTCCCCAATTAAAGCGAGTTTCTTCTGCTGCTCTTAAAACTGCTGTCTGTACTCTTGCCTTTATAACACAATCTAATGCTCCTTTATCCTCAACACGAACAATTGCACTTTCAACATTCAGCTCTTTTAAGGTCTCTAAAATAACTTTTCTTATTTGATCACCAAATTGCTTTTCTACAGAACTTTTTAATTTTATAGCCACTTCTTTTTCTTTGTTTGGCTCTATTACCACAGTAACATCACTAGATTCTAATGTTCCAGCCATAACTGTTTTCTTAATTTCCATAATTGGCCTCCTACTATTTTTATTTCTATATATTAATTTTAGATTTTATTAATTATCTCTTTAGCTTCAGTAGATATTAAAAATTTATATATTATCTCTGGAACCAACTTTTTAACTCCTGCAAACTTTTCTTCTTTAATTAATTCTCTAACCCTTGATGCACTTGTTACATCTCCACCTAAAACAACTCTTGGCACTTCAATAACATCTACACCACAGCAAGGTAACATTTCTTTCATGGTATCATTATAAGTTTTGGTTACCTGACACATTGGTTCCTCTCCTATATATCTTCTATTTATACCTAAAGCAGGTACTACATATTTTTTAAAAATTTCAATATCTAATAATGTATGACTTTTTACAGCATCATCTGCTTTTTTTATAAAATATGATGGAAAAGTGGCATTTGATATAATATAATCTCCACCTTTATGTAGTACAATATTATTTAAATGGCTAATTCCTTCCTTGACCATCTTATATCTTACTTCTGCTGGAAAAATGGATCTATCCTCTGAAACTACAAAAACATGAACTACATCACTTTCTTTTGAAGCTTTATCTATTAAATATTTATGTCCTAAAGTAAATGGATTGCAATTTACAACCACACTAGAAATTATATTACCATTAACTTTCTTCTTTCTTATTTCTTCTACAAACTCGCTTATTCCAAAGGAATTATTTTCAAGCAAGATAACTTTATCAGGTACTTCTGCAATTTTATAAAAACTCAACTCTTTAAAAATCAACTGATTTTTAGGTTTAGTATAAACAAATAATTGTGTACTTCCTCTTCTATATTGTTCACTTATTAAATCTGATACTATCTTATTAGAAATTCCCATTCCTTTATAGTTGTCATCTACTGCTATACATTTTAGTATTTTTCCATCAAAAGAACCTGTCCCAACAATTTTTTCTTCATTATATATAGCAACTGTATACTCTACATTTTCATCAAATCTTAAATCCTGATGCTTAAGGAAATCCCTAACCTTATCTAACTCCTTTGAATTTATATCTTCAATGATCATTTCATTCAAGTTAAGATATTCCATAAATATCACTTCCTTGTTTAATACATAATAATCTTCTTTGCTTCACTTCATATTAAATATTCTCTAGACAAACCTCGTTTTTCAGCTATATCTATTACTGCTTTTGAAACAGCTTCACATACGCCGTTATCAAAAACACTAGGTACTATGTAATCTTTTGTTAACTCATCATCTGAAATTAAATCTGCAATTCCCTTTGCAGCTGCAACTTTCATTTCATCACATATATCTTTTACCCTAACCTTTAAAGCTCCATTGAATATGCCTGGAAAGACTAGCACATTATTAATCTGATTTGGAAAGTCTGATCTTCCTGTAGCAACTATCTTCGCTCCACCAGCCTTTGCCTCATCTGGCATTATTTCTGGCACAGGATTGGCTAATGCAAAAATAATACTATCTTTATTCATAGATGAAACCATATTGCTTGTTAATACACTTCCATCTGAAACTCCTATGAACACATCCTTATTTTTAATTACATCTTCTAAAGAACCTTTTTCAAATTCTCTGTTAGTTATTTGTGCCATTTTCATTTGTGCTTTATTTAAAGTTTTATCTCCTTCAATAAGAGCTCCATTTATATCACATAGAACTATATGTTTAACTCCTGCTGACATTAAAAGCTTAGCTACAGCAATACCAGCTGCTCCTGCACCATTTATAACAACCTTTATTTCTTGCATATTTTTTTTAACTAATTTTAAAGAATTATATAAACCTGCTAATACTGCAATTGCAGTACCATGTTGATCATCATGATACACTGGTATATCTAACAACTCTTTTAATTTTTCTTCAATATAAAAACACTCTGGTGCTTTTATATCTTCTAAATGTATTCCCCCAAAGCCGGGCGAAATATTTTTTATAGTATTCACTATGTCATCAGGATCCACAGAATCCAAACTAATTGGAATTGCATCAACCTCCCCAAATTTCTTCAATAATAATGCTTTACCTTCTACCACAGGCAATCCTGCTTCTGGGCCGATGTTTCCCAAACCAAGAACTGCAGTTCCATTTGTTATTACAGCAACAGTTTTTCCTTTAATTGTATACTGATATGCATTATTTTTATTTTTAGCTATTTCCAAACAAGGTTCAGCCACCCCTGGAGTATAAGCTAATGCTAAGTCTGTGCCATTTGTAACAGGCATGGTACCAACAACTTCTAATTTTCCTCTTTTTTCTCTATGTAATTTTAAAGACTCTTCCCTTACATTCACAACTTTTCGCCTCCACTTTACTTCCTTTATATTTATATACTACCAGTTTTTTGGTTCTGTGTCAAAACATTTGTTTATATTTTTAACAAATGTTAAAACAACAAATAACATTTCATCAACAAAACCACACTATTATACTTTAACTTTTCTCTTTTACACTTTTATTTTTTATATCTTTTAACTTTTGTTTGTCACTTTAACATTTGTGGCATATTTTCCAACCCTTTTATAAATCTCATTATTGTTCCAACATTATACACAAACCCATTGGCTATTCATTTATACTTTCTTAATCAGATATATACATATATGTATTTTTGAACAAAAACTCTTTTTGTAATTTTACAGCTAATCAAGATTGTCACAATTCAAAAGCAATTTAAAAAAAGATTTTTTCTCGCTTCCAATCACCAATATTTTCAAACATAACCAATCGCCAAGCTTTTCAAATATAACTTGAAAAAACAAAAAACTTACATTATAATTAACGTTGTTTTTTATTTTTGAATAATAACATCATATAATTTCTTATACCTATATTGAGGTGATAATTAATGAAATATTATTCAATAGGAGAATTTGCCGAATTAATAGGCAAGACTCCTCAAACCTTGAGAGATTGGCATAAGAAAGGTTCTTTCATACCACAACACATAACTGATGGTGGTACAAGATATTACTCTCAAGGGCAACTTAATCATTTTTTAGGAATTAAAGGTATTGAAACTAAGACCAAAAAAGTAATTGGATATTGTAGAGTTAGTTCTCATAAACAAAAAGATGATTAAGGAGTTGTTAGAGAATGATACTAGGGAATAAAGTTAGATTATATCCAACTAAAGAACAGGAACAAAAACTATGGCAATCAGTTGGCACAGCGAGATTTATTTATAACTGGACACTTGCAAAGCAAGAAGAAAATTATAAAACTGGTGGTAAGTTTATTTCCGATAATGATTTAAGAAAAGAATTAACTATATTAAAGCAAACAGAACTTAAATGGCTTAATGAAGTATCTAACAATGTGGCAAAACAGGCTGTCAAAGACGCTTGCAATGCTTATAAAACCTTTTTTAAAGGAATAGCTGATAAGCCAAGATTTAAGAGCAGAAGAAAGTCAAAACCATCATTTTATAATGATAATATTAAGCTAAAAGTTAAAGAAAATACAGTATTAGTAGAAAAAGTTGGTTGGATAAATATAAAGAAAAATTCAATACCTATGAATTGTAAGTATACTAATCCAAGAGTAAGTTTTGATGGAAAGTATTGGTTTATATCAGTTGGAATTGAAAAAGAACACCCAATAGTAGAATTAACAAATGAGAGCATAGGAATTGATGTAGGAATCAAAGATTTAGCTATATGCTCCAATGGAATGACCTTTAAAAATATTAATAAAGCAAGAGTTGTAAAACAACTTGAAAAAAGGCTACGTAGATTACAACGTAGGGTATCTCGCAAATACCTAAAAAATAAAGAAGGGAGTAAGTTTGTCAAAACAAGTAATATTATAAAGATCGAAGAGCAAATTAAATTACTTCATAGAAGATTATCAAATATAAGAAGTAATCATAGTCACCAAGCAACGAATAAGATAGTGAAATCCAAGCCGTCAAGAGTTGTTATGGAAACACTTAATATTAAAGGAATGATGAAGAACAAACATTTGTCAAAAGCTATTGCAAAGCAAGGGTTATACGAGTTCAAAAGACAAATGCAATACAAATGTGAGTTTAATAATATTGAGTTTGTAGAAGCTGATAAATGGTATCCATCGTCTAAATTATGTTCATGTTGTGGAGCTATAAAGAAAGATTTAAAACTTTCAGATAGAGTTTATAAATGTGAATGTGGAAATATTATAGATAGAGATTTCCAAGCAAGCTTGAATCTTTCACGATATAAATTAGCAATGTAATCACTTAAAAGATGCAGCTAATATGTACCATGCGTTGTATGGGAATTTACGCCTTTGGAAAAGTAGAGAACTAAAAGCTCTGCTTTTAAGTGAATCACTTTGTGGTTTACCTAGTGTTATATCAAACGAAAGTAGCTTTATAGCAAAATCGGACACGTTGAATAAGGAATTAAACAAGATTTATAGATTTTTATAAGTTTTTGGCAACGGTATTTTATGTACGATTATGAAAAGATGAACGAAACAGAAAAATTAAATTTTCTCGCAGAACTCTCCAATATGTACTATGAATTAAATATGACTCAATCTGAAATAGCAAATAAATTTTCAACTTCACGTTTTAAAATTTCCAAACTATTACAAGAAGCTCGTAACCAAAATGTTGTTGAAATAACTATAAACAAACCCCATACTAGAATAAATAAACTAGAAAATTTATTAAAAGATAATTTTGATTTAAAGCACGTCATTGTTTTAGATAACAAATCTCTTCCACTTGAAGAAACTTTGTCATCACTTGCAAAACTAGGAGCAGAATACTTAGATTCAATAATAACAGAAAACTCAATAATTGGAGTTCTTTGGGGAAAAACCATCTCTAATGTAGTTAAACGTCTTAAGCCCAAGAACAAGTTACCAATAACAGTAGTTCAAGTTATGGGAGCTGCAGCCAAAGATGATCCTTCAATTGATTCACCAGAGCTTATACGTAAATTTGCAAATTCTTATGGAGGAAAATATAAATACCTTTATGCTCCTTTATACATAGATAATGACTACGCCAGAAAAGCATTAATGCAAGAACCAGTTATTAACGACACTCTTTTTTTGGCTAACAAAGCTGATATAATACTCACAGGTATAGGAACCGTAGATGCTGCATTCGCTTCTACATTATGGTCAAAATATGTGTTCTCTGAACAACACAATAACAATTCACTCACTTCAAAAGCTGTAGGTTGTGCGTTTGCTCGTTTATATGACAATTCTGGTCAAGAAGCTGTTATCGATGTTAATTCAAAAATTGTAGGCATAGATTTGGACACAATACGTGCTACTAATTATGTAATAGGTGTAGCTGCTGGAAAATTTAAAGCTGAAGCGATTTTAGGTGCACTTAGAGGCAAATACATCAATGTACTTATCACTGATGACGATACCGCTTCAAAAGTTTTATCCCTAGCACAAATTAATAGCAACAATTAATTTTTCATTAAAGCACATAAAAAACAGAGAAACTAATGAAATCATATTCTTCATCAACTTCTCTGTTTATATGTTCTTTTTTATTTCACTTGATTTAGTCTATTTTAAACCATAACTTACATCAATTTTATATGCAAACTTTATTCAATCCTGCTTCTAAAATTTCTTTTGGTACATTATTAAACTTTTCAAAATTCTCCTCAAATTTTTCTGCTAATTCTATAGCTTTCTTATCATATTCATTTTTATCTTCCCATAATTCTCTTGGATTTAAAATTTCATTAGGAACACCAGAACATTGTTTTGGTATCATCAAATTAAATATAGAATGCTGATAATATTCCACTTCACTAAGTTCTCCTGAAATTATTCCTCTAACCATAGCTCTTGTATATTTCAAATTAATTCTACTTCCATTACCATACGCTCCACCTATCCAGCCCGTATTCACAAGATATACCTCTGTATTATATTTATTTATTTTTTCACCAAGCATTTCAGTATATACAACTGGATTTAAAAGCATAAACGGTTCACCAAAACAGGCTGAAAATGTAGTTTCTGGTTCTGTTATGCCCCTTTCAGTACCAGCTACTTTACTTGTATATCCAGACATAAAATGATACATAGCAGCTTCTTTAGATAATTTACTTACAGGAGGCATAATCCCAAATGCATCTGCTGTCAAAAAGATTATTTTACTTGGATTTTCCCCACTTCCACTAACTTCAATATTCTCTATATGTTCTATAGGATAAGCTGTTCTTGTATTTTCAGTCAAACTTGAGTCATTATAATCTGGCACTCCATTTTTATCTATTACAATATTTTCAAGTACAGCTCCAAACTTTATTGCATTATATATTTCTTTTTCTTTTTCTTTATCAAGCCCTATAGTTTTAGCATAACATCCGCCTTCAAAATTGAATACTCCTTCATCACACCAACCATGTTCATCATCACCTATAAGTTTTCTTTCTGAATCTGTAGACAAAGTTGTTTTGCCAGTACCTGACAATCCGAAAAACACTACTGTTTGTCCATCTTCACCCTTATTAGCTGAGCAGTGCATAGGCAACACTTCTTTTTGAGGTAACAAGAAATTCATTGCTGAAAATACAGATTTTTTTATTTCACCTGAATAAGCAGTACCACCTATGAGTATTATTTTTTCAGAAAAATTTATTAATATAAACGCTTCAGAATTTATTCCATCTTCCTTTCCATCAGCTTTAAATCCAGGAACTGAAATTATATTAAATTCTGGAGAATGATTTTCGAGCTTTTCTTCTTCAAGTCTTCTAAACATTTGTGTTGAAAACACAGCCTGGTAAGCACATTCACATATCACTCTTATAGGCATTGCGTATTTATCTGAAGCTCCAACAAAACCATCGAATACAAACAAATCTTTTTGTTTCATATATTTCATTACTTTATCATAAAGTTTATCAAAAACTTCTTTTTCTATAGGCAAACATCCTTTTCCCCAATTTACAATCTCCCTTGTATTATCATCATTTACAATGAACCTATCTTTAGGAGATCTTCCTGTATACTTTCCTGTATTAACTACCAAAGCTCCTTTGTCAGAAAGAATTCCTTCCCCTCTATTAATAGCGCTTTTAATCAAATCTGCCACACTTGCATTTCTGTATAAATTATTATATCCTTCAATTTTTAAATAATCCAAATTTATATTCATAAGATAATACTCCTCTTTGTCAAAATTACATTTCGCAAAATATTTTTCCTGTTTTTTAATTAACCATTAATCATTCTCAATAATGCAATAGCAATAGTAACTGTAGCTGCACCTCCAAGCCTTGTAGCCACTTGAGCAAACGGAAGAAGTTCCAATCTATTACCCGATGTAAGTATTGCTATATCTCCAGTTCCACCTTGTCCACTATTGCAAGATGTTACCATAGCTGCTTCAACCGGATACATATTTAACACTTTACCTACAAACCAACCTGTCACTACTACTGTTGTAACTGTGCACACTATCACTATTAGATATTTTGGATTAGTAATAACAGCAACAAGATTTTCCCATGGCGTTTTAGCAATACCCACTCCAAGTAATAACGGCACAGTAACAGCTGTTGTTATAAATTTAAAAAGTGCAAACCCACCTTTTTCAATACTGTCAGGAATAATCCCTGCTGCTTTTGCAATTACAACAGATAATAGCATAACAATAGGTGCTGGCAATCCAATTATAGAATTTACATATACTCCAAACAAATAAAGTCCAAAAGCTAATACACCAGTTGCTGCCATTTTTGTCAAATCAATTTTTATTTCTTTTTTAGCTTCATTTCCTGCTTTTGCTGCTTCCAATACATCAGAATCTCCAGATTTCAATAATGAACCATTACCTGAAAACTGAGGATATTTTTCACCTATACGTTTTAATATACCTGCATAAATAATAGCAATTAAACTCCCTAACATTACACAAGGAAGAACTGATGCAAATAAAGCATTTTGCTCTTGCCCCAAAACAGAAGCATATCCCATAGATAACGGAAGCGCACCTTCTCCAACACCTCCTGCCATAATTGGAGCAACTATAAAGAAATATGTTTTATAAGGTCCAATTCCAAGCAATGTTCCTACAGCAACTCCCACTACAGTTGCTGCAATAGCACTAGCAACAAGTGGCACAAACATCTTAAAAAAAGCTTTAATAAGAACTTGTCTATTCATACTGCATATACTACCAACTATAATGCATGCAATAAAAACATATAAAAAATTAGTGTTTTCCATAAAGTCAATAACAGCGTCACTAGCTTGCTTTGGAATAATATTTGCATAAAGCAAGTATGAAGGCAAGAAAGTTGCCATTATAACTTTACCCCCAACATTCTTTAGCAAAGGTATTCTTTGTCCAATTTCTGCACATCCATAACCATAAAGCACCATTATAGCTACTGATCCAATCATATCATTAGGATATATTTGTTTTTGAAGCAATCCTGTAACAATAACCAACAAAAGTAGATATACCCCCAAAGGCATAAAAGCAATTTTATAACCAAAAATTTTTTTAACTGTTGATATAACATCTGTATTTTTCACAACACTTGTATTATCCATCAATTTTCCTCCTACATATTATCCAAGAGCCATTTTCTTCTAATAGCTCAATTCTATTAATTTTTCACAACATTTAATGTCATATTTTCATTTAAACGTTTTCCTTGAATTTAGGTATACCTTATCAAAGTTAAAAGAGCCTTTTTCAATAACTATTCACTTCATTGCTCCTTTTAATTTACAAAGTAATATTACCATCTTTTTTATATTATGTCAAAACATTTGTTAATAAATTAAACAAATGTTTTAGAAACTTTTATATTTTTTTACTTTTTCTCTTTTACAAAACTCATCATTCGATTTTTTCTCTTATGTAATCGTATTTTTTTATTTCTCTTTTATCTCTATTTGAAATCATTTGTTTTTGATTTTAACATTTGATTGTCTCATACTTATACCTCTCTATAAAACTAAGCATATCTCCAATTGAAGTGCCTTTTTCAATTTTCATTCTACGAAAAATATTTACAATCAAAAATAAAGGTATAAGCATTTAGCTTAATATTATAATTACAAAAATATTAAACCAAATGCCTATACCTTTCAAAATATCTAAACTCAATTTTACATTTTTCTCATATATTCTTCAACCAAATCTAAAAAGACTGTCACTCCTAATAAATCAGCACTTCCACCTGGACTTATGTTTCTTTTGATAAATTCACTACATAAACTATTTATTTTTCTCCTACCCATTTCACTTTTCATTCCACCAAAAGAAATTATTTCTTTTGATCTTTCTTTAACCTCTTCTAAAACTTCAATTGAATGTCTATGTATTATTGTAGAATCATCACATATTTGCATTATGCCAATAAGCGTATGTATTAGCCTATCATTAATACTTAAATCTTTACTCTGTTTATATAAATCTAAAGAAAAATCAAAAACTGTTGGGATTCCCCTTTCTACTTCCCCTCTTATGCCTTGAATATTGTATTTAATATATAACGCTTCGCCATGACTTAATTCACTTTTATTTTTCAATGATGTAAGTTCTGTATCTACTATTCCTTTTGCCATATACTGTATAATATATTTTATCTCATCAAAATTCTTTTTTTCATTAAATGCTTTTCCAATAGCAGCACAGATTATACCAATTAAGAAAAGCATTCCTTTATGAGTATTTACTCCTTTTGTTTTGATAAACATATCTTTTTCTGCTTCAATCCCTATAATTCTAACACGTTCAAAAATTTCTTTATAACTTCTATCTGAAAATCCTTCTTGCACAAAAATCATAAAATATTTATTCAAGACTGATATACTATCAATAAAAGTAAAAAAATCCATATCATTATGCGCACCTTTTGATACTGGCGAAACTAACCCTGGAGACGGATAACAAGCCACTTCATAAATCATAGCTTGTACAGCAAATTCACTAATCTTCATAGAAAAGTTGTTTATCATAAATGTATCTTCATTTCTCATTATTATTTCTCCTTAATTTTAGTAATTGCAACTTCATATCTAAAATTTAGCAATTAATCTTTAATATTGTATCATAGATATAATAATTTAAACATAATGATTTTTAATAAATTATTTCAAAAAAAGAGAAGGTAAAATAACCTTCTTTAAGTATAAAGTATTATATTTTATACCACTTTACACTATATTATTTATTTTGTTTAATTTTATTCCAATATTCTTTAGTTGCTCTCTCAAGTTTATTGGTTCCATATTCATAATAAGTTTTATTCTTAATATTATTAGGTAAATACTGCTGCTCTACATAATGATTTTCATAACTATGTGGATACTTATAAGTAACCCCTCTTCCTAATGATTTTGCTCCACTATAATGAGCATCTTTCAAATGAATTGGTATATCATCTATAGCCATTCTATCTAAATCAGCTAAAGCTGCATCTATTGCTACAATTGCAGAATTTGATTTTGGTGAAGTAGCAAGAAGTATTGTAGCTTCAGCTAGTGGTATTCTAGCTTCTGGGAAACCTAATTCTCTTGCTGAATCCATCAATGATTTTACTATAGAAGCTGCTTGAGGATATGCAAGGCCAATATCTTCTGCTGCTATCACTTGAAGTCTCCTACAAATTGATATAAGATCCCCAGCTTTAATAAGTCTTGCTAAATAGTGAACAGCTGCATCTGGATCACTTCCTCTTATAGATTTTTGTAATGCGCTTAAAATATCATAATGACTATCTCCATTAAGATCATATTGTACTACCTTTGTTTGAGTACTCTCCTTTGCCACTTCAAGACTTATATTGACTACTCCATTATTATCTGGATTAGTTGAATTCAGTGCAACTTCTAATCCATTTATAGCTTTTCTAACATCCCCATTAGATGCTGCTGCAAAATAATCTAGGGCTTCTTTGTCTACTTCTAAAGTTGTTTCTTTAAAACCTTCTTTTTGAATATCTATAGCTCTTACCAGGGCTTCTTTTACATCCTCTTCACTAAGTGGCTTAAATTCAAATATGGTAGATCTACTTAAAAGTGCTTTAAATACATAGTGATATGGATTTTCTGTAGTTGATGCTATTAGTGTTATTCTTCCATCTTCTATATATTCTAGTAAAGATTGTTGTTGCTTTTTATTAAAATTTTGTATTTCATCTAGATAAAGCAACACCCCATTCCTTCCCATGAAAGTATCTAATTCTTTACATATATCTTGTATGTCCTTAAGAGAAGCATTAGTAGCATTTAACTTATAAAACTGTTTATTTGCAGACTTTGCTATTATATTAGCTACAGTAGTCTTTCCTATTCCCGGAGGCCCATAAAATATCATATTACTTATAGCCTTGCTCTTTAGAATTCTATCTAATATCTTATTAGACCCTAATATATGCTTTTGCCCACAAACCTCTGAAAGCTTAGTTGGTCTTAATTTCTCTGCTAATGGCGTATACATTACCTTACCTCTTCTTTCTAAAATTATTAATTACTAAAATTCAAGCATATTCTTAAGAATATATATTCTCAAGAATATTTACATATATATTCCTCCCTTAAAGTTACTGAGAGTTGAAAATAATTGGCGAAATTCTTACAGAATTTCTGAACTCTAATTTCTATTTCAAAAAGGTTAATAAATTTTTTATTCTCAATTCAAATAATATAGTTTATTTTACCACAAAAAGAAACTATGGTAGATATTAAAAGTATCTACCATAGTGCTGACATGTTTTTTATCTATATAAATTAATGAAGTTAGCCAAATAATGTTCTATCACTTAAGTCATCTTTTACATTTACTTTTTCGAATAACCCAAAAAGCTTATCTGTTGTTAATTCTTCTTTATCTTTACCTTGAACATCTATAACTATTTGTCCTCTATGCATCATAAATAATCTATTTCCTGATTCCATAGCATGTTTAAGATTGTGTGTAACCATTAAAGTAGTAATGCCTCTTTCTTTAACAATCTTATTTGTAATATCCATTATCTTCTCAGAAGTCTTAGGATCAAGAGCTGCAGTATGTTCATCTAATAGCAACAACTTTGGATTAGACATAACTGCCATCAAAAGAGTCAACGCTTGTCTTTGCCCTCCTGATAAAAGTTCTACCTTATTATATAATTTATCTTCAAGACCTAAATCTACTTCCTTTAATAATTCCTTATAATAATCTACTCTTTTTTTATTTATACCAAGGGTTAAGCCAAATCTCTTTCCTTTATTATCTGCTAGTGATAGATTTTCAAGTATAGTCATCTTAGGCGAAACTCCTACTGATGGATTTTGAAACACCCTTCCTATATCCTTTGCTCTTAGATACTCAGGCTTTTTTGAAACATCATTTCCATCAATTAATATATCTCCACTATCTCCCTCAATAGTTCCAGAAATCATATTTAAAAGAGTGGACTTTCCAGCTCCATTAGAACCTATAATAGCTACAAAATCTCCTTTATTAACAGATAAGGAAAGACCATCAAAAACTTTATTTTCATTTATTGTATTTGGATTAAATACTTTGGATAGTTGATTTACTTTTAGCATTATCTACTTCACCACCCTTTGCTTTAGATTTTCCTTTAGCTTTGAAAAGATTTGATTCACTAGTTAATGCAATTACAATAACAATTGCTGTTAGTAAATTTAATAGGTTTGGATTTAGTCCAACCTTTAATGCTAAAGAAATAGCTGTATAATATATAACTGTTCCAATTATAGCTTGTGAAGTTGACTTTATAAAAGAAATTCTTCCAAGTAGTGATGTCCCAATAATTACACATGCAAGTCCTTTTACTACAACACCTGTACCCATACCAACATCAGCATATCCTTGATATTGACATGTAAGTGCTCCAGCTAAAGAAACTAATGCATTGCTCACCACAAGTCCTAATATTTTTATATTTCCCTTATTTACTCCTAAAGTTGTTACTACTTGCTCATTATCACCTACTGCAAATAGCAAAAATCCTAATTTTGTTTTCATAAATAAATCTTGTAATATCTTAAATACTATTAAAATCCCTAAAGCTATTACCAATGGTGATACATTACTTTTAAATAAATGACTTGTACTTAATAATGGTATATTGGATTTTCCCATAATAGTTAAATTTATCGAGTACAATCCCATCATAACCAGTATTCCAGACATTAGGTTAGTAATCTTTAGCTTTACATGCAAAAATGCTGTTATAAATCCTGCAACTCCTCCTCCAAGCATTGAAGCCAAAGTAGCTATCCATGGATTAACACCATTTACTAGCAAAATAGCAGCTATACTAGCTCCTAAAGGATAACTTCCTTCTACTGAAAGATCAGGAAAATCCAATATCTTATAAGTAATATATACCCCCATAGCTACTAAAGCAAATAAAGAAGCTTGTTCTAATATATTTATTGCTAAATCCACTAGTTAACCCCTCCAGTTACCTTTTTAGCTGATTTATCCATATCATCTGGTATTTTTATATTTAATTTCTTTGCAACATCTGTATTTATTGTTAATGCAAGTTCTTTCATAGGTTCAATCTCTATTTCCTTAGGATTCTTTCCATCTAATATTTCTGCTGCTTTATATCCTGACATTTTACCAAGTTCATAGTAATCTATTCCCTTAGATACTAGGCCACCATGCTGAACTATTGCTGGTTCTGCACCTATACAAGGTATATTGTTTTTCATACAAATATCTCCTACTAATGGATAAGAAGCTGCAACATTATTATCTGTTGGTGCATATAAAGAATCTATTGAACTTACTGCATTAGATAAATTTTGATTTATTTCATTAATATTAGCAACACCGATTTCTTTGATTTCTAATCCATACTTTGGTGCTAATTCTTTTAATTCTTTAACTTGATTTACTGAATTTATTTCTGAAGTGGTATATATAACTCCCATATTTTTAGCTGATGGAACTAATTCTTTAAACAATTTTAACTGTTCATCTATATCAACCTTATCAGATGTTCCTGTTGTATTATATCCTGAACTTTTCAAATCTTTTGCAAGCCCTGCATCTACAGGATCTGTTACTGCTGAAAATACTATTGGAATATTTTTTGTTGCATTCATAGCTGCTTGTGCTGATGGTGTTGCTATAGCAAATATTAAATCTTTTTTACTACTTGCAAACTGACCTGCTAATTGTTGTGCAACATCTATTTTACCTTGAGCATTTTGTTGCTCTATCTCTATATTTTTCCCATCTTCATAGCCTTTTTCTTTAAGCCCATCTACAAATCCTCTGTTAGCTTCATCAAGTGCATTGTGCTGAATAAGCTGAAGTACTCCTATCTTCTTCACACCATCCTTTTTTGATGTTCCACATCCTGCTAAAGCCGTTAAAGCTAGAACACCACAAAGCATCATAGCTATCTTCTTTTTTCCTACCATTCTTACCATCCTCCAAATATTAATATCTTTCTCCTACTGTACTTCTTTTCTCAAAACCCATTAATTAACACAATGATTTTAAAATCAGCCTTTTTATATCAAAGTATCAAAGTTTCAAGAATATTGTTAAAACATTAAAAATAATTTACTATATATTATCATAATTTATCACTGATGTAAATGTTCTATTAACAATTCTTATTTTTCATAAAAAAATATGTTGTATTTTAAATAATAATTAATTCAATGAATAAAAAAATAATGGATATCTTATAACTTCATAAGATATCCATTATTTTTTAACCAAAGATGTTCTTCTTCATAGTGAGGCATTATTTTTTTTACTAAAGACCAATATTCCTTAGAATGATTTTTATGTACCATATGACACATTTCATGAACAACTACATATTCCAAAGCTGACTCTCTTCCCATAATAAGTTTCCAATTAAAGAATATCCTATTATCATAAGTGCAACTTCCCCATCTTGCTTTTTGTTCTTTAACCTTAATTTCTTTTGGAGATTTCTCAAAATACTGTTGATATATTTCTATTTTCTTTAAAATAATTTCTTTGCAATCTTCTCTGAATTTCTTTTCTAAAACCTTTTCTGCTCTTTCACTTTCACAAGCATTAACATAAAAGATTTTTTCATTAAAGTCAACAGATTCTTTCTTTATATTTGGTTGAAGCATAACTTTAACTTTATATATTTGTCCTAAGTACATTATCTCATCTGAATTCAACTTTTTTCTGCTATTTACTAAAATCAATTTGGATTTAATCCATTCATTTTTTCTTTGAACTAACTCCTCTATTTGTTTATCACTTGTGCCTATTGGAACCTTAATTGTTATCTCTCCATTTTCATCTATAGAGATTAAACTTGATTTTCTTTTTGTACGATAGACTTTATATATTATATTACTCATTAAATCACCTATAAAATTATAACATATAAAAGCCATCTCTTTCGAGACGGCTTTTATATATATACTGCAAACGATAAAAAATATTACTTGCTCCATATAGGTGGGAAACTAAACGTAAGTCATGGGCTAAACTTACTTGAAGCAAGAGGTAGTACCCATGCTTTTATTATATCTTTTTGATACAAAATTAATAGATATCTTTAGTCCCTTTATTTTTAGGACTATAGTCCCCTTTTTTTATTGTGGCAATGGAAAAGAAGCCACCTCTTTTGAGATGACTTCCTTCATATATACTGCAATGGCAAAAAACATTACTTGCTTCATTTAGGTGGGAAACTAAACATAAGCTATGTGGTAAACTTACTAGAAGCAAGAGGATTATAACCATGATTTAATTATAACTTTTTTAACTAAAAATAATAGATATCTTTAGTCCTTTTATTATTAGGACTGCTGTCCTTTTTTTAGAGAGATTAAACATACTAAACATATCGATTTATGTTATAATAGAATAAACATATTATTAGGGAGGTAGTATTTTGAGAAATTTAAAGCAGAATTTATTAAATGAAATAGAAGATTTCAGAGAATTAGGTCATAAATTTTTAAAGGAAGAAGTTTCTGTAGCAGACTTCAAAAAAACATCTGGTGGAATGGGAGTATATTCTGAACGTAGTAAAAAAGAATTCATGATAAGACTTAGAATTCCTTCAGGTATATCAAGCATATCTCAAATGAATTGGTTATGTGATACAGCTGAAAAATATAAATTAGATAAAATACATTTAACAACAAGAGAAGCAGTTCAATTCCATACTTTATCCATAGATGACATTTGCTCATTAATGAAAGATGGAATCGAAAATGATATATATTCTAGAGGTGGTGGCGGAAACTATCCTAGAAATGTTTCTTTATCTCCTCTTTCTGGAGTTGATAGATCTGAGGCTTTTGATGTGACTGAATATGCACTAGCAGTAAATAAGCATTTCTTAAGCAAAATGACATCATATAAATTACCTAGAAAACTAAAGGTATCTTTCTCAAGTAGTGATTCAGACAATGGTCATGCTACTATTGCTGACTTAGGCTTCTTAGCTACTATTAAGAATAACAAAGAATACTTTAAAGTTTACTTAGCTGGTGGTCTTGGTAGAAACCCTAAAGTTGCTGTAGAATATGATGAACTAATAGAGCCAAGTAAGGTTTTATACCATGTAGAAGCTATTACAAATCTATTTATAGCTGAAGGTGATTATGAAAATAGAAACAAAGCTAGAATAAGATATATAATAGAAAGAATGGGTAAAGAAACATTTATTGAAACATATAAAAAGCATTTAGAAGAAGTTATAAATAAAGAAAATTTAGATTTAGTAGTTACTCCTAAAGAGCACACTAAAGAAGGTAAAGAAATAAACTTAAAACACTCAAGACTATATGAGCAAAAACAAGCTGGTTTATATAGTGTGTACTTACACCCAACTGGTGGACAAGTGTACATTAAAGATTTGAGAAAAATTTTAGATATTTTAAAATCGGTTGAGGATTTAGAAATAAGACTTACTATGACAGAAGGTCTTTATTTTAGAAACTTAAATGGTAATGAAGCTAAAACCTTACTTGATATTACACAAGGACTTGGTGGAGAAACTGCTTTAGAACAAAGTGTATCTTGTATCGGAGTTCCAATATGCCAAGTAGGAATTCTAGAAAGTCAAAAAACTTTAAATGAAATAATCAATTATTTCAAAGAAAAAGGCTTTACTAAGGATATATTGCCAAAAGTTCATATATCAGGTTGTGGTAATTCATGTGGAGTTCATGAAGTAGGTAGTATTGGGTTCACTGGAAAGCGTAAAAGAATAAATGATGTTGTAGAAGATGCATTTGAACTTCATATTAATGGTTCATATGAAAATAATAATGCAAGACTCGGAAAAGTTTATGGTGATTTATTAGCACGTGAAATTCCTAAATTTTTATATGAGTTAGCATTGTTTTTAGACAACAAAGATATTGCTTTTTATGATTTTATAACATCACATGAAGATGAATTTTCTGAACTAGTGACTAAATATGCAAAATAATATAATTTTATAAATGACCATCCCTATAGAGTAAGCATATAAACTATGCTATTCTATAGGTTCTTTTTTAACTTACACTATAGACATAATAACAGGTATAGTGATTATAGAAAAAACTGTGGTTAAAAAAGCACATTTTGAAGCAGTTAAATTATCACCATTATATTTTTCTGAAAAAACACCTATTAGACTTGCTGTTGGCATTGCAACCATAATCACACATATATATAGAAGTGTTTCATCAACATTCAAAACTTTAAGTATTATACAAACTATAATTGGTGCTACTATTAATTTTATAAAATTTAGATAATAGATATCTAAGCCCTTAAACACATCTTTCAATTTGACATCAGCAAGCATTGACCCTACTATAAACATAGAAATTGGTGTTGTCATATTACCTATGCTTCCTATTGTACTAAGTAAAGCTCCTGGCAGTTTTATTGAAAAAATAAATATTATTACACCCAAAAGAGTACATAAAAGTGGCGGATTAATTAGATTTTTCTTTATACTCTTAATATCACTTTCACCAGTAAATAGAACTACTCCATATGACCACATAAAAATATTAAATGGGATTGTAAAAATAGAAGTATAGAAAACTCCAACATTTCCAAATATTCCTTGAACTATAGGATATCCTACAAATCCACAATTAGAGAAAATAGTTGCAAATTTAAATGCATTTTTCTTAGAATTCTCAAATCTAAAATACGCTAATTTACTTAAAATTATTAACAAAATATGTATTCCAACTGAATAGAAAAATATCATTATAGCTTTTTTAAACATTTCCATGGAAAATTCAAAATTAAAAGAGTAAATTATCATAAAAGGTAATGTCAAATTCATTAAAATATTAGAAAAAGCCTTATTAACCTCATTTGTAATTACTTTCTTCTTTCTCAAAAAAACTCCTATAATCATCATAAGTGTAATTATTATAACCTGATTTAAAACTGTAATATTCAAAATATTACCCTCCCTTATTTATTTTTTTACTATATAATTTGCAGTATGATATAATATACCCATAAGTATACTATAGTACATATAGTACATTTTGTCCAATATATTGAACATAAGGAAAGGAGAATTTTTTTGGAAGATTTAAATCCATTGATTGCAACTAATCTAAAAAGAATTCGTGAAGAAAAAAAATTGAGCCTTGATAAATTATCTGAATTAACCGATATAAGCAAAAGTATGCTTGCACAAATTGAAAGAGGAAAATCAAATCCAACAATTACTACACTAAGTAAACTTGCTTATGGCTTAAAAATTCAAATAACTACACTTATAACTACACCAAAAGCTAATACAATTGTCATGAATAAAAGTGACATTAATCCATTAAGAGAGGATAATGGGAGATATAGACTTTATCCATTTTTCCCATATGAAGATGGACGATGTTTTGAACTTTATACATTAGAAATAGAAAAAGGTGGTCATTTAAGCAGTGCTGCACATATTGAAGGTACTCAAGAATTTTTAACTGTATTCCAAGGTGAGATCACCATAGAAGTAGATAATGAAAAATACATAATAGATACTGATAATTCTATTAGATTTAGAGCTGATAAGCCTCATATTTACTACAATTCTGGAGATACTCTCATCAAAGCAAATCTAATAGTTTATAGACATCCTTAGATTTTTTATAAAAATATTAAGAGCACATAATTGTTCAGATTATGTGCTCTTAATATTTTATTTATTCTTTGATTTCCCAAGGACTATTTCCTGTATTCATAAATGATTCAAGAGATTTCAATGCATTTTCTACCATATCACTCACAGCCTGATCTGTATAAAATGCTGCATGTGGAGTAATAATTACATTTGGAAATGCCCTTAGTATTGAGATATTGTGATTGTTTAAAATATTGAAACGATGGTCTGTATGAAAAACGCTTAATTCACCTTCTATAACATCTAACCCTGCAGATCCAATCTTACCTGATTCAATTCCTTCAATTAAAGCCTCTGTATCAATTAGTGGACCTCTTCCACAATTAACTATACAAACACCATCCTTCATTTTTTGTATACTTTCTCTATTAATCATATGAAAATTACTTTCAAATAATGGTGCATGTAATGTAATTACATCACTTTTCTCAAAAAGTTTATCTAAAGAAACATATTCTAATACATCTCTAAGTTCATCATTTTCGTAAACATCATAAGCTATTATTTTGCAATTAAATCCCGAAAGATTTCTTGCAACTGTAGCCCCTATTTTACCTGTCCCAATAATACCAATAGTCAAGTTTCTCATTTCTTTTCCTTGAATACCTGCTAAAGTATAATCTTGCACATCATTACGTTCCATAATTTGTTTTACTTTTCTTACACACATTAAGATTAGCATAGTTGTAAAATCTGCTACACTATTTGATGAGTAACTTACATTTGAAAAACGAATTCCATATTCTTTTGCAGCTTCAGCATCAATATTATTATATCCTGCACTCCTTACTGCCAAAAATTTAATACCATTTTCACTTAGAACTTTAAGTGATGCACTGTCAACAATATTGCTTCCTGGTACAGTAACTGCCTCAGCACCTTTAGCTTTTATAGCTGTCTCAATATTTAATTCTTCATCTATGTATTGGATATCTAAATTATAAACTTCCTTATATTTTTTTATAAATCCTTTTTCATCTTCTCTTGCATTATATATAATAATTTTACCCATTTTTGATTTCTCCCCTTTCATCTTTTTTTATTATATGTACTTTGTTAAAAAATTCACTTTTTAAGCCATAATAACCCGTCTAATAATATTAAATAAAATATGGTATTAATAAGCTTATTACAACTACAATTATCGCTCCACCTATACGGTTAGCTATTATAGAAAATGGCATCATTTCCATACGTTCTGCTGTAGATAATGTTGCAACAGCTCCACTACCACCTACTGTTCCCATATTTGCACCAATTACAATCATTGCATCTATTGGATATAATTTAAATAATCTTCCTACGATTAAAGATCCTAACATTGCACCAATTACTCCAAAAAGTATAATAATAAAATTACTAATTGTGAAGTAAGAAGCAAGCTGTCCTAAATCTAAAGATGATATACCTACTCCAGTAATAAGAAATGGTAGAAAAACTTTAATTACAAAACCTTGCCAATATCCGCTAGCAAGACATATATCCTCACTTAAGAAACCAGTAGCTTTAACAATAATAACTAAAACAGCTGCCCAAGCAATGAAATTAAGTTGAGGTACAAGTGCTTGCATTATATTTCCAAAAATCAAAAATACAACTGAAATAATTAATCCTGTTCCCAATTTAGTTATATCCTTTTCCATATCATGAGATATTTTTTCTTTTGTTTCAATTACATTTTCTTGTCCTTTAATTAAGGTTCCATTACCAGTTAAACTAGGATATTTCTTACCTAACTTGTTCAATAATCCTGATAAGATAACACAAATTAAATTAGAAATATTCATAAACACTATTAACTTTCCTGAATATACTCCAGCTGGTTGATTAAAGATTTCACTATATATTGTTGGAATAACAACTAATGCCCCTGATGACCCACCAGTATAGTTTGGTAATCCAGTCATAAAGATTCCATCTAAAAGAGATTTTCCAGTAATTACCGTTCCTAAATAAATGAATCCAAATGCAAATATTAATGATCCAATAATGATTGGTAATAATCTCAATGTTACGGAAATTAGCATCTTACGATCCATACTTAATATGGAACCTACTACAATTGCAGCAATAAATATATTTACTGAACCTGAAGACATTAACCCTGAAATACTTGTTACTACATATTTAGGTATTAAATTATAATACACTAATGCAGAACCAGCAAAAAGTGGTAATAGTACAGCTCCCCCCATAAAACTTCCGAATATAGGGATAATTCCACCAATGTATGAAAATAACCAACCAGTTGTTAATAAAAATGCAGTTGCTCCAACAATATCTTTGTTCAAAGTTCCTGTATAAGTTGCTATTAAAATTATGGCAGCAAATGGAATATAATACTTAAGTGGTAAGTTACCTATTCTTATTTCTTTTTTCATAATGTCCACCTCATATGATAATTTATTTTAGTTCATCAATATGTTTTTTTACTAATTAACTTATTGATGAACTTTTTCTATTTGTTTCTAGGATCTGTTATTACACCTGTTAATGCAGACACTGCTGCAACTGCTGGTGAACCAAGATATATTAACGATTTCTTTGTCCCCATTCTTCCAATGAAGTTTCTATTTGCAGTACTTAGAATTACTTCATCATCAGTAAGTAATCCATAAGGCATTCCACAACATAAACCACAAGCTGGATGTGAAATTACACCACCTGCTTCAATGAATGTTCTTATATATCCAAGCTTAATTGCTTCTTTAAATACTCTATTAGTTGCTGGAACTACAATAAATTTAACATATGGAGCAACTTTTTTCCCTTTTAAGATTTCAGCTGCTATAGCTAAATCTTCTAAATCTCCATTTGTACATGAACCAAGATATACTTCATTAACTTTTGTTCCTTTTACTTCTTCAATTGAATGTACATTATCTACTCCTTGAGGACATGATAAATGTGGCTCTAATTCACTTAAATCATAAATTAATACCTTCTCATATTTTGCGTCTTCATCAGGTGTAATCCAATCAATTTCATTTAAATCCATATCGTAATATTCTGCAGTTTTTTCATCAGCAATAAATAAAGCACATTTTGCTCCTGCTTCTAATCCCATATTTGCTACAGTAAATCTTGCAGCCATGCTTAATTCTTTAATAGCAGGGCCTGTAAATTCTAATGATTTATATTGAGCTCCATCTGAACGTATATCTCCAAGAATTTTTTCTATTATATCTTTTGAATATACTCCTTTAGGCAATTTTCCTTTTAGAACAATTTTAATAGCTTCTGGTACCTTAAACCATAGTTCTCCAGTTGTAAGTGCAGCTGCCATTTCAGTTGTACCTATTCCTGTACAGAAACATCCTGCCCCTCCATAAGTTGTTGTATGACTATCTGTTGCTGTTACTACAGTTCCTGGTTTTGCATAACGTTGCTCATGCATTATTGTATGGCATATACCTTCACCAATATGTAATTTTGATATTCCATATTTTTCACTAAGATTTAAGCCAGCATAATAATGATGAGAATCATTTCCTGGTACAGCTGTTGGCATGCAATGATCAAAAATAATAGTTACTTTATCTGGATTATCTATTTTCTCTGTTTCCATTTCAATTAATGCATCCCAAAGATAACAAGTGTAAATATCATGTACCATAAACATATCTGGCTTTGTAATTACAATATCACCAACTTCAACATGCTTTACTCCTGAATTTTTCATAAGAATTTTTTCAACCATAGTATATCCCATTTTTATTTCACCTCCTGGCTTTTTAGCATGATATTTCTTTTTTTAGTACTTTCAGCGAGTCCACCATCTTCAACTATTTTGAATAGATTCTCTGGTATCTTTTTTATTGGAAATTCTTTCCTATTTATTCTTACACACTATAATAGTGCAAAAATGCTTGAATAATTTTACAGCTGAATAAAATAAAAAAACATTTATGATAAATCCTTGTTA
>NZ_JANDMF010000025.1:0-19968 GCF_031626875.1 Clostridium sp. SHJSY1 | reverse complement strand
TTAATCTACTCAAAAAACTTACTCTAAAAGAATTGCTGGTTTTTAACTTATATAATCTGTTCAATTTTCAAAGATCATTTTACATTACAGCCCCTGCTGTAAGTTTATGCTGATGCTTGTCTTTTATTAGACAGCTAAATCAGTATAACATCACCTCATCAACTTGTCAACATTATCTAAAACTTTTTTAATTTTTAATTATTGTTAACCGCACCACTCGGTGATGTAATCTATCTTACCATATATAATCCTCTTATCATTATGACTATTGACTATATATCTTATTAATTATTATATTTCTCACTAATTCACCTATTTTCATTAAATTTCTCATATTGACACGCTTGGACTAGTTTTTACTAAAAAATCAAAAAATCCACTTAATTCTTTGTAAATGCTATTCTTTTTGCTTTAATAAATTATAGTCTTTTTTTTAGCTACACTATATTGTCTACAACAAAGCATTATGTTACTATACTAATTGGTGGGACAAAAGCGGTTTTTTGTAAAAATCTGAAGAACATTTTATGAATATTATTTTTTATAACTTACAATCAAAATATTTTAAGGCAGGTGTAACAAATGAAAAGGAAAAAGTTGTTTATGTTCCCTTTAATTTTAACAGTAATTATTATCCAATTAATTGGATGTACTTATCATAGTACAATAAATGGAGTTGATAAAACAAATTCTACTAAGGTATCTAAAGTTGAATTTGTAAAAGAATATAAATCTGATTACAATGATGAAGAAGTTTTAGATTCTTATAAAGATACAGAAGGTTTATTTGGACAAGTATATTTTAAAAACGTTCCTGATGATCATGAAACAAAAATATTGTTTATATGGAAAGATAAAAATAATGAAAAAACTATTGCTACTGTAGACACAAAAATCACAGAATCTATGAATAAAACTCCTCTAAGTTCTTATTTCAAATTAAAAACTGAATCTATGCCTAATGGAACATATATTTTAGAAACATACTTAAAAGATACAAACGAACTTTTAAATACAACAGAAATTCAAGTAGCTAATCAATAATTTAAAATTTTCAAAACCATCCACAGCACAAATTTATATGGATGGTTTTATTGTTGATACAAATATTTAAAATAATATGCTTCTAATTATTGGAATGATATATGGTTCATAAATTAAATTTAAGAATACAAATAATATTGCTCCTATAGAACCTCCAAGTACAGAACCATTTATTCTTATCCACTGCAAATCTTGCCCTGCTTTTTCCTCTATAAATTGATTTAGTTTTTCATCTGTAAAACTATTTAAAGTATCACTCGCAATATTTCCTATTACATTATGTTTTTTCTCCAAAATATTATATATTATTTTCTTTATTTCATTATCTATAGAAAACTTAATACTATCACTGGATTTTAAAGAATTCCATAATTTTTCTATTAAATCATCTATAAGCGATTCACTTATTACTATAGGAAGTTGTGATTTTATAATTGTTTTAAAATCTGTTTCTAATAATAGTTTAACTTTCCATTCTTCAATTGATGCTGGAGAAAGTTCAATTTCTTCTATTATTTTGATTATATTTTTTTCACAGACCTCTGCAAGTGTACTCTTCTCCCTCATAAGTTCTTTAAGTATTTTTTCAAGCTGACTCTTTATTACTGTAGCCAAATCTTCTGAAGCTGATACATTTAATTTTTGAAGTAAGCCTTTTAATGAAAAACTTGATATTTCCTCTTTACTCATAAATAATTTTTTAGAAAAGGCCAATATTTTTTCATCACCTTTTTCTCCAGAAAGTTTATTTAAAAAGCTTTGCCCCCATATGCACCTATTTTTATATGTAAATTTATTTTTTGTAAATTCTTTAAATAAGTCTGATAAACTTATATTTTTCCCTTCTTCTTTTACAACCTTCTCAATATATATTAATATTTTATCTGATTCTTTTTCATATATGTAATACAAAATCTTTTTAGTAACTTGTTTCATAACCTTATTATCATCAACATACTTAATAATATGCTCCATTATATGTAGTTTATCTATTTGCTTTTTTAATGTTTCCTTACTTAGTAAATCTGTTTCAACTAAATTTGCTGTTGAATTTATTATAGATTTTCTGTTTCTTGGTATTATTTCAGTATGATATGAAAATCCTAATGGTTTTGTAAAAAGAGCTGTAACTGCAAACCAATCAGCTATTCCTCCTACCAAAGAAGCTTCTGATACAAATATCATTAATTTAAATATCAATATATCTGTATAAAAATATCTTAATATTACTGAAATACAGAATAAAACAAATGAAATTCCAAGGGCTATATTTGCTTTATATTTATAATTCATCTCCACCCCTCCTACACTATCCAAAATGTCATGATATAAGTTATAATTCCAACACCCCCACCAACTAAAGACCCATTTACTCTAATCAACTGTAAATCATTACCTATTATAGGCTCTATCATATTAGAAAGTTCTTCACCACTTACATTATCTAATTTTTCTTTAACCATTAATCCAATTTTATGATGATTTTTTTTAACTAATTTTTCAATTAACCCATTTATACTTTTATTAACTTTCAATTGCTTGTCATCATTACTAATAAAATCTTCTAATTGTCCATCTAATAAATTTTCTATAACATTGTAAGTTTTATCATTTTCTGATTTAAGTTTAGAAATATATTGAACTAATATTTCTTCTATCTTGTCTAGTCGCTTCAATTTCCAGCCTTCTATTTTTTCCTTTAATTCTTCATCTTCATTTAATCTACCAATCTGTTTCCTTATAAATGACTCTATATACTCTCTTTCACTACTTTCCTGTTTTCTAATATCTCCTATAAATTCAACTAATTTTTCTTGAATAGTTGTTGCTATATTTTCTAGGTTTCCTTTTATAAAAAATCCTAAAACCATAACTAAGAAATTTCCTCTATTCAATTCTAAAATTTGAACCACAGCCTCTTTAAGAAGCATTTTTACTTGATATGTTTTTGATAATTCCTCTAATTTATCTACTACTATATCTATAATTTTTTCTTTATAGCCATTATTCCACATCCACTCTATAATTTGTGAAATAATTTTTGAAAGTTCTATTGATTTTAGACTGCTTCTTATAATTTCATTTTCAAACTCCTTATCTAAATCAACAAGTATTTCTTTAAAAATATTATCTAATATAATAATAAGTTCTCTCTTTTTTTCAGCTTCACTTAGTTGTTGTAAAACTTTTGATGCATTAATATCTTGAATTTTATTCATAATGCTCTCTTTAGTTAAAAGCTCTTTTTCAACCATTTCCACTAACGCCTCAAATATACGCTCTCTATTTTTAGGTATTATTTCTGTCCTAAATAACTTAGCTAATAATTTACTATTTAATGGTTTTCTAAATAAAGCTACAACAGCAAACCAATCTGCAAGTCCACCTATCATAGCTGCTAAACAAAGACTTGATATTAATCCTCCTAAAAAACTATCATGGAATGTATAAGATATGAAAAAGCCTACTGAAAAAAATAATAATATACAAGTTGCTATATTACCATTCTTGCTTTTCCTATTTCCAAAGCTCCTTCCCACCTTTATTCCTCCCTTGTATAAGTATTCTATTTATAAAATTAATAATAACAAAGGATATTATAGTTTACCCATGATTGCTAGTCAAACATTCCTCTTCTTCATTCATGCAAGATTTTTTACTTACCTAACATTGAACTAAATATCTATATTTATTTAAGTATCCTATAGATTTTTATTTATTTTTCATCACTAATTAAATTCGAATAGTTAATCGCCCAGTCACATAAATTATTTAAAACTGGCAAAAGGCTTTTCCCATAATCACTAAGAGAATATTCTACTTTAGGTGGAACTTGATTATATACAACTCTATTTATCAACTTATTTTCTTCTAATGACCTAAGTTGTTGAGTTAACATTTTTTGTGTAATATTAGGCAAACTTCTTTTTAATTCATTAAAGCGCATAGTCTTTTTCCCTAAATGCCAAATAATAATAGTATTCCATTTACCTCCTATAACAGATAATTCTCCTCACTGGAGTTTTTCAAGACATGTCCGCAATTATAAAAATCTTGGTATAGATTCAATATTGCGTGATGCTCCAAATCTTATAATAGCAACAGCCCCAAAAGACTTTAAAAATGGAAGAGAGAATACTATTTCTCAACTTACTTATGCTGAATTATACGCAAATACTATTGGACTTGGTACATGTTGGGCTGGACTATTTGAAATGTGTGCATTTTCTAATTATTCCCCATTACTTTCACTCCTTAATATACCTGATGATAAGGTTATTACAGGAGCAATCATGGTTGGATATCCAAAATATAAATATAAAAGATTTGTAGATAGAAATGTATTGAATGTTATATTTATCCCGTAAATCCTAACAAAAATATTAAATAACACCTTATAAAAAAAGCAGTTTAGTATGCCACTATTTACAATACATACCAAACTGCTATTATGTTAAAAATATCTAAGCAAAAAGAGTATTCATTATTTTCTTAAGTTCACTTTCATCTCTGCCATTTCTTTCTACATAATCCTCAAATTGATCCTCATCTATCTTATTAACATCAAAATACTTAGAATCTTTATTAGCAAATAAAATACCACATGTACTTGCTGTAGGATACATCATATAGCTTTCAGTAAGCTCTACATTAAGCACCTTCTCATTATCAAGTAAATCAAATAACTTAACCTTTTCTGAATGATCTCTAAGTGAAGGATAACCAATTGCAGGTCTTATTCCTCTATACTTACCTTTTAATATATCCTCTATAGTTAAGTTTTCATCTTCAGAATATCCCCAGTATTCTTTTCTTACTTTAAGGTGAATATATTCTGCGAAAGCCTCTGCAAGTCTATCTGCTAGTAAAATAACCATAGTTGCACTATAATCATCACCAGCAGCCTTAAGTTTATCTGCATATTCTTTTGCACCTATTCCCCCTGTAGTAATAAATCCACCTACATAATCCTTTACTCCACTCCACTTTGGAGCTACAAAATCTGATAAACACAGGTAAGTGTTGTCTTTTTTCTCTTCTTGTTGTCTAAGAAGATTAAATCTAACTACTTCTGAACCATAATAAACTTCAATATTATCTCCAACTGAATTTGCTTCAAATATACCAATGGCAGCATTTGCTGTTAGAATATTTTCTTTTTCTATTTTATCAAGCATTTTTTCAGCATCAGCTAATAGTTTTTTTGCTTCTTCACCATACTTTGCATCTTCAATTATTTTAGGATATGTCATTTTCATTCCCCAAGCTATAAAGAAAAAGCTCCAATCTATATATCTTCTTAACTCTCCTATAGGAAAACCAATTATTTTCTTTCTTCCCAAAAACTTTGGTTCATCTATTTGTTCTTTATCCCATTCCTTCTTAAAATTATTTTCTCTTGCATATTCTAGAGAAACAAATTTTCTAGGTGATTTATTAAATAGTTCTCTTATAGATTCATACTCTGCTTCTAATGCTTTTAGATAATCTGCTTTCTTTTCCTTATTTAAAAGTAATTTAGCAGCTTCTACTGCTTTTGAAGCATCTATTGTATGAACTACCCCTCCTGAATATTTTGGTGCTATTTTTATTGCTGTATGTGTTTTTGATGTAGTTGCTCCACCAACCATAAGTGGTACTTTAAAACCTTGCTTTTCCATCTCTTCAGCCACATTTGTCATTTCTTCTAATGAAGGAGTTATAAGTCCACTTAATGCAATAATATCTGCATTTTCCTTTTTAGCTACCTCTAAAATAACTTCTGCTGGAACCATTACTCCAAGATCAATTACTTCAAAGTTATTACATGAAAGAACTACTGAAACAATATTTTTTCCTATATCATGAACATCACCTTTTACAGTTGCAAAAACTACTTTTCCAGAACTAACACTTCCACTGGTACTTTTTTCTTCTTCTAAGTATGGCATTAAGACTTCAACAGCCTTTTTCATAACTCTAGCACTTTTTACAACTTGAGGTAAGAACATCTTTCCTTCCCCAAAAAGAGTTCCTACTTCATTCATACCATCCATAAGAGGGCCTTCTATCACTTCTAGGGATTTGCTATATTCAATTCTTACTTCTTCTACATCTTCTTTAATATATTTATCTATCCCCTTTACTAAAGCAGTTTTTAATCTTTCTTTAACATTTAACGCTCTCCAAGCTTCTTTGTTTTGTTCTGCTTTATTTTCTGCTTTATTATAAGTACTAGCAAATTCTAAAAGTTCATCTGCTGCATTTTCACTCTTATTAAAAATAACAGCTTCAACTTTTTCTAATAAATCTTTATCTATTTCATCATAAATTTGTATCATTCCAGGATTAACTATACCCATATCCATTCCTTCTTTAATGGCATGATACAAAAATACTGAATGCATTGCTTCTCTTATTACATTATTACCTCTAAATGCAAAGGAAAGGTTACTTACACCACCACTTACTTTTGCATAAGGTAAATTTTCTTTTATCCATTTAGTAGCCTTAATGAAATCTACAGCATAGTTATTATGCTCTTCTATCCCTGTGGCAATCGTTAAGATATTTGGGTCAAACACTATATCTTCTGGTGGGAATTTAACTTCATTCACTAAAATGTCATAGGCTCTTTTACATATACTGATTTTCTTCTCATATGTATCTGCTTGCCCTTTCTCATCAAAAGCCATAACTACCACACCTGCTCCAAAGCTTTTTATAATTGAAGCCTGTCTTTTGAATTCCTCTTCTCCTACTTTAAGACTTATAGAGTTTACTATTGGCTTACCTTGCAGTGATTTAAGTCCTGCTTCAAGAACTTCAAACTTAGATGAATCTATCATTACTGGAACCTTTGAAATTTCGGGTTCACTTGCTAAAAGTTTTAAGAAAGTTTCCATCTCCTCTTTGGCATCTAAAAGTGCATCATCAAAATTTATATCAACTACTTGAGCCCCATTTGCAACTTGGTCCTTTGCTATAGATAGTGCTTCTTCATAATTTTTTTCCCTAATTAATCTTGCAAACTTTGCTGAGCCTGCTACATTTGTTCTTTCACCTATATTAATGAAGTTATTTTCCTTATTTACTCTAAGAGCTTCTAATCCACAATATACAGTTTCTGTTTCAACTTCTGGAATCTTTCTAGGCTCTTTATCTTTTACAACTTCATATATTGCTTCTATATGGTCTGGTGTTGTCCCACAACAACCTCCAACAATATTTATACATCCTTGATTTACCAAACTCTCTATTAAAGCAGCAGTTTCTTCAGGCTTTTCATCATATTCACCAAAGGAATTTGGAAGACCTGCATTTGGATAAACACTTATGTATCTGTTTTGAGTTTTTGAAAGATACTTTATAAATGGCATTAAATCCTTTGCTCCAAAAGAACAATTTAGACCTATTGCTATTATACTTTCATCTACCATAGAATTTACAAAAGCTTCTAAGGTTTGTCCTGATAATATTCTTCCACTTTTATCTGCAATAGTTCCAGATATTATTATAGGTAATTCTTTGCCCTTTTCTAAAAATGCATCCTTTGTTCCCACAAGTGCAGCTCTTGCATTTAGTGCATCAAAGATTGTTTCTATAAGTATTAAGTCTACTCCGCCATCTATAAGTCCTTCAACTTGCTCTTTATATGCATCTCTTAATTCATCAAAAGTTATATTTCTGTATCCTGGATTTTCAACATCTGGTGATAAAGATGCTGTTTTATTTGTTGGCCCTAATGAACCTGCTACAAAACGTGGTTTATCTGGAGTTTCTGCTGTAAATTTGTCTGCAGCAACTCTTGCAAGTTTTGCACCTTCAAAATTCAGTTCATATATTTTATCTTCTAATTCATAATCCTTTTGAGAAATATTAGTACTATTAAAAGTATTGGTTTCTATTATATCTGCCCCCGCTTTTAGATATGCTTCATGAATCTCGCTTATTATATTTGGATTCGTTACATTTAAAATATCGTTGTTTCCCTTTTGATTGCAAGAAACATTTAAGTTTCCTCTATAATCTTTTTCTTCTAATTTATAATCTTGAATACTTGTTCCCATAGCTCCATCTAGAACTAATATTCTTTCTTTTAGTAAATCTCTAATTTGTAATTTCATTAATTTTCCTCCCCAAGTATTTTTCTTCATTGTTTATGTTTTATAGCCTCTTCTTAGTATTGCATAAAAGCTTGTCTTGCATACCAATAATAAATGTAAACATTCATTATTTCATTTTATATGATTTATTGGAAAGTTTCCAACTTTTTAATATATAATTCTTCACGTCTATCATCTTTTAAATGAAAACTCTCTCTAATCTTAGAAACTTTAGAAAAATCTAAAGTTTCTACAATTAATTTTTCTTCATTATCTCTTCTATTTCTAATTTTCCCATCTGGATCTACAACTACAGAATTTCCATTGTATTCCACCCCATCGCCATTTCCCACTCTATTAATTCCAACTATAAAACATTGATTTTCAATTGCTCGTGCTTTTAGTAATATTATCCAATGATCTTCCCTTAATTTTGGCCAATTTGCAGCAACTATTATTAAGCTAGAATTTCTTGAAGCAATTTGAAATATTTCTGGAAATCTTAAATCATAACATATAAAAGGAGTTATTGTTATTCCATTTATAGTACAATTCATTATCTCTTCCCCTTTTGTGTATTTTTCCTTTTCACCAGCAAAAGAAAACGGATGTATCTTTTTATAATTGACAAGAATCTCTCCATTACAAGAAACCATTGCATATTTATTTTCTCCCTTACCATTATCGTTCACTGCATACCCAATACCAATACTAATTTTATATTTCTTGGCTTGTTTTTTTAGCCATTCTAATATTTCTGTTTCATTAATAATCAAGCTATCTAAATTCATTGTAAACCCAGTTAAGATCATTTCAGGAAATAATAGAAGTTCAACATTTCTCTTTGAAGCTTCTTTAATATAAGATTCACATTTATTCATGTTTCTTATTTGATTTTCCCATAATACATCCATTTGACATAAACCAAGAACCATTTCCTTCTCCTCCAACTTTCTATATATAATATTTTACCATCAGTCTTACCATTCTAATAGTAAACTAAACATATTTCTCCTATATTACTATTTGCATTTTAATAATTTTTGAACTATTATTTAAGAAATACTATAATTTTATGAATACCAATATAACAAATTATAAAAAAAGGGGAAGATAAATTCATGGCTTCACTAAGTAAAGAACAAATTAATATTCTTGTAGTAGATGATGAAGAAAGTATTGTAGATTTCATTAAAATGGGATTAGAAGCAGAAGGATTTAATGTATACTCTGCCTCAAATGGTATTGAGGCAGTTTCATTATGTAAAAATTTAAAACCTCACTTAATTATTTTAGATATTATGCTTCCAGGAATGGATGGATATGAAGTTTGTTCTCAAATAAAAAAAACAGTAAATTCACAGGTTATAATGTTAACAGCAAGAGATGATGTGGATGATCGTGTAAAAGGTCTTGATATTGGTGCAGATGATTATATGGTAAAACCTTTTAGTTTTAAGGAACTAATTGCACGTATAAATGCTAGATTAAGAAGTAGTTTTCCTGAATTTAATGATATCAACTGTGTAGGAAATTTTTATATAGATGATGGTGCTCATGAAATCACTTATAATGGCAATATTTTAGACTTACCTCCTACCCAATACAATCTGCTTAGATATTTACTTTTAAATAATGGCTTAGTTCTAAGCAAATCATCAATTCTTGAAAAAGTTTGGGGATATGATTTTAATGGAGAAGAAAATATAGTTGAAGTTTACATACGATACCTAAGAGATAAAATTGGTGATAAAGATCACAATATAATACGAACTGTTCGTGGAGTTGGATATAAGGTGGTAGTATGATGAAAAAGCTAAATAAAACTAGCTTACAATGGCAATTATTTTCTCGTTTTTTTATAATATTAATGGTTTTATTATTTTCCTTGGGAGTATTTCAATATTTGACAACAAAAAATTATCTGTCTAAAAGTAAAATTGAACTACTTTCTGCAAAGTTCCATGAAATAGATTTTAAATCTTTGTCTTGTATTGATACAACAGAGGAATTGGAAAAAAACGCCTCTAATATTATAAATAAATTAGTTGGTATTAATATTAATGTATCAATTATAAGCAGTGACGGCTCAACCTTTCTAACATCCAAAGATTCAACTAATATATTAATTGAAAAAAATCGAAATATAACTGAATCCCATGATGAAAATAATGATACTTCTCATGAGAAAACCAAAAAAAAATTTATAACATCTATACCAAAGCTATCTAGCAGCGATTATATAAATATTCTAAATCAGTATGGAAATTTAGAAAAAACTTTTCAACTTGTTGAAGATGAAGATGATAATTTAAATGTAGTTATTTGGCGTAAGATTGGTCCCCTTGATTGTCCTACTGGTTTAATTCAACTTAGTACTCCTGTGGGAGATATAGAAGAAATGCTTAGTAAGGAAATATCAATATACATAGGAATTTCTATAATTGTTTTAATTATTGGAACAATTATAGGTGGGGCAGTCTTTAAACAAACATTAACACCTTTATCAAATATGAGCAGAACTCTTGAAAATATTACAGTAACTGAATTAAATACTAGACTTCCTGAAAATAATGGACAATCTGAAATAGATACACTTTCTACATCATTTAATAATATGCTCGAAAGAATTGAAAATACATTTGAAAAAGAGCAACTAATTAAAGAAAAAATGCGTCAATTTGTTTCAGATGCTTCTCATGAACTTAGAACTCCTCTCACTTCAATACATGGTTTTGTTGAAGTATTACTACGGGGAGCTGCAAAAAACGAAAAGCAATTAAATTTAGCATTAAATAGTATCCTATTAGAAAGCGAAAGACTTACTAAGTTAGTTAATGATCTTCTAACTTTAAATAGACTTGACCAAAATAATAAGATTGAATTTAAAAATGAAAATATTAATGAAGTTATTCTTGAAATTCTTCCTCAACTTGAAATTTTGTTATCTAAGAGAAAAATTGAATTAGAACTTAAAGATAATGTATTTGCTAATATAAACAAAAATCAAATCAAACAGATTATTTTTAACTTAGTCCAAAATTCAATAAGACATACAGATGAAAATAGTGGTATTATAACAATTTCCACTAATATAGACTATATAGAAAATAAAAAATTTATAGTTTTAAAAATATCTGATAATGGTACTGGAATATCTGAAAAACACCTTAATAAAATTTTTGATAGATTTTTTAGAAGTGAATCCCATAGAGCTCGTGAACAAGGAGGGTATGGACTTGGTCTTTCTATAGTAAAATCTATAATAGATGCTCATAATGGACAAATTAAAGTTGAAAGTAAACTTGGAATTGGAACAACCTTTTCCATATATCTAAACTAAATATAAAATTAATCATAAGCTATCTCAAATAAGAGTGAATAACTTCATTTGAGATAGCTTTTTTATATTATCAACTTCTATTAAATGTATAGAAGTTTCTTCTGAAAATTATATTTTTCTCAGCAAATTCTAAGCTAACTCTAAAGTATTATTAAGGTTCATTATTTATACTTGTTTTATAACAACAAATAAATTTATAGTTTGTAGGTGATTGTTTTGGTACTAATTGTAGTAGAGATTATTTTAGTCATATTGTTAATTTCCATATTAATTTTAGTCTTCTTTACTCGAAAGAAACCTAATATTATTTCAGAAAAAAGTTTTTTTGTTCTTGGAACAATAATTTATTTAAAAGCATTTGGTAAAAATGCTGAAAAAGCTATTAATGAAGCAATTGAATGTCTTATTAATATTGATGATAAAATGTCAGTATTTAAAGATAATAGTGAAATATCAAGGATAAATAAAAATGCTGGAATATCTTCTCAAGTTGTCAGTAAAGATACATTTTATTTGATAGATAAATCTATTAAATATAGCGAACTCTTAGAAGGAACTTTTGATCCTACTATAAAACCATTAGTTTCTCTTTGGGGAATTGGCACAAAATCTCAAAGAATACCCTCAAATGCAGATATAAAGGATAAATTAGCTTTAGTCAACTATAAAGATATAATTCTAAATAGGAATGATAACTCCATTGCTTTAAAAAGACAAAATCAATCTATTGATGTTGGAGGTATAGCTAAAGGGTATGCTGCAGATGAAGTTATTACTATATTCAAGAAATATAGTATTAAAAGTGCTTTAATTGATTTAGGAGGCAATATTTTTGTTTTAGGAACTAAAGATAATGACTCTTTTTGGAATGTTGGGATTCAAAATCCTTTTGGGACAAGAGGTGAATATATTGGAATACTTAGCTTAAAAGATAAATCCATAGTTACTTCTGGTAATTATGAAAGATATTTTACTAAAGGTAATGATAGATTTCATCATATAATTGACCCACATACTGGATACCCATCTAAAAGCAGAATTATAAGTGCTACTATAATTTCTGATAAATCATTAGATGGTGATGGTTTATCAACTGGTGTTTATATTATGGGAGTAGAAAAATCTTTAAACATTATTGAATCACTAGATGGAATTGATGCCATATTTATAACTGAAGATAAAAATATTTATCTAACTTCTGGTATAAATGCCAATTTTAAATTGTCTAATGATGAATTTATTTGTAATTAAAAGGAGATGTAAAGATGTTAAAAAAAATAAAAAAAATACAACTTTTTAGACATATTGTACAATTAATATCATTTATTCTTATTCCAGGATTGTATATCATGTCATTTAGTGAAATTAAAAAAATTTATCAAATGATTGTGGATGGAAATTTTCATTTCCTTCAAGCATTCCCTAGCTTCGTTGAGCTAATAATAGTTATTCTTGTTACTATGTTGCTTGGTAGATTTTTCTGTGGCTGGTTTTGTGCATTTGGTACATATAATGATTGGCTTCATTTATTATCTAAAAATGTATTTAAAATTAATTTTAAAATAAATGAAAAAGTGGATTCTATCTTAAAATATACTAAGTATATAGTTTTATTACTCTTCATAATAGTTTCTTGGACTATTGGAAGTAACTTATTAAACGGTACAAGTCCTTGGGATGCTTTTGCTCAAATAACTGATTTCTCATATGTAATATTTAATCTAACTATTGGTTTTATACTTCTAGTTTTAATAACTATTGGTGCGTTCTTTATAGAAAGATTTTTCTGTAGATATTTATGTCCTTTAGGTGCTATATTTACTATTGTATCAAAACTTAGCATTTTCAAAATTAATAAACCAGGAGAAAAATGTGGAAAATGTAGAATGTGTACAATGAATTGTTCTATGGGATTACCTTTATACAAAATGGAATCAGTTCGTGGTGGTGAATGTATTAATTGCTTAAAATGCCTTGAAGTATGTCCACGAAAAAATACAAAAGGAAATATAGTTAACCAAGATGTTAACCCAGTACTTGCTAGTTCAGTTGCAATTGCTACTTTTGCAGGAGTATATGGATTGACTAACATTACGAGTAGTGTTTTAACTGAAAAAGGTATAGCTTCTGCTATTGTAGAATCAAGTAATTCTGCTACTTCTTCTCAAAACTATAAAGATGGTACTTATACTGGTACTGGTACTGGTTTTAAAGGTGGTACAACTAAAGTTTCTGTTACAGTAAGTGGTGGAAAAATTACAAGTATTGAAACCATTTCACAAGAAGATACTCCTGATTTCTATGAAAAAGCAGAGCAAACTATGTTCAAAAAAATAGTTTCTTCTCAATCTACTGATGTTGATACTATATCTGGCGCTACTTATAGCTCTAAAGGAATTATTGAGGCTACAGAAAAGGCATTAAACCAAGCTTCTGAAGGCTCATCAACCAATAGCAATGAAGAAACAACTTCAAATGACAGTAAAAATGAAAATACAACAAATTCAAATACCCAACAAAGTTATAAAGATGGTACTTATACCGGTACTGGTACTGGCTTTAAAGGTGGTACCACTAAAATTTCTGTTACTGTTCAAGGTGGTAAAATAACTAAAGTTGAAACTTTATCAAATGAAGATACCCCTAAGTTTTATGAAAGTGTAAAAGATACAATGTCAAAAGAAATAATTTCTGCTCAATCTACTGATGTTGATACTATATCTGGTGCTACTTATAGCTGTAAAGGAATTATTGAAGCTGCAAAAAATGCTTTAAGCCAAGCTTCTGAAAATTCATCATCAAATAATAGTACAACTTCAAATAGTAGCAATGCTAAAACAGCTACTAACACTCAACAAAGCTATAAAGATGGTACTTATAGTGGTAGTGGTACTGGCTTTAAAGGTGGGACAACTAAATTATCTGTTACTGTTCAAGGTGGTAAAATAACTAAAGTTGAAACTCTATCACATGAAGATACTCCTAAGTTTTATGATAGAATAGATGACAATATGTTTAGTAAAATAATTTCTGCACAATCAACCTCAGTAGACACTATATCTGGTGCTACTTATAGTTGTAAAGGAATTATCGAAGCTACAAAAAATGCTTTAAGCCAAGCAAAATAATATCAATGTTATAATATTGTAACTTTTGTATAATTGACTTGTTTTGAAAAAAGGATACAATATATATATGAAATATGTAAGAATTTTTAAAGCACTATCAAATGAAACTCGTTTAAATATTTTAATGTGGCTTAAGTCTCCCAATGACAATTTTCCACAACAAAATCATCCTCTTGAAGATAATGATTTTGTTAATGGTGTTTGTGTTGGATCTATTAAGGACAAGTCTGGTTTATCCCAGTCTACCACATCTGAATATCTGTCCATACTACAACATGCAGGTTTTCTTGAATGTAAGCGCATAGGTCAATGGACATATTTTAGAAGAAATGAACAATTTATAAAAGAATTGTCTAACTGGATTGGAAAGGAGCTATAAGATATAAAAACAGGACATTTCAAAATGATTAAACGAATTATTTTGATAGTCCTGTTTTGTTTATTTATAAATTATTTTCTTTATTTTTTTGCTCTTCTACCTGTTTTAAATAATTTATTTGAACTTCTGTCTTTCCTTGGTATTTTAAATTATCTTCAATAGAATTGCTATCACCATTACTAGATTTTGAATTTGATGCTGAATTTATTGCAGCTTTCATTTCATTAAATTGCTGTTTTGTAAGCTTTATATAACTTCCACAATTAGGGCAAGCAACACAATATCTTTTTTCATATGGTATTATAGGTATGAAAAATAGTGTAAACCATGTTCTTATTACATATAACTGCCAAATGCTTGTACTATTACAATAACTACATGTTTTTTGAAATACTGGTCCAATAACTTTTCTAGTTACTCTTCCCCATCCCCAGATTATCATTAAAATCACCTCATCTTAAGTTTTTCTTCCCAATTATAACATCTCATTTTTTTTTTAACAACATTAAAACTCTATACTATAAATATATAAATAAGTAAGGTTTCCTCAAAAAAATCCACACATTTTTAAAATAATGTGTAGATTTCTAATTTAATATAAAATTTTAATTGTTCTTACTCCACAAGATATTAAAAAGTTTAATAAAAAATAAACTCCTGCTAAAGTTCCAAAAAGTAAAAATACTTGAGTAGAACTTGCAAAGCTTCCCATAAGTATCATTCCATTACCTGTAAACTCTTCAATTCCTACCACCCACAAGAATGATGTATCTTTAATAACTGTTACCACTTGAGATAAAAATGTAGGAATACATCTTCTAAAACTTTGTGGCAATATGATATATCTCAATGTTTGAATTTTTGAAAATCCCTGTGAATAAGCTGCCTCATACTGTCCGTTATTAATAGAGTTTATTCCTCCCCTTAAAATTTCCGCCATTACTGCTGAAGTAAATAAAGTAAAGGATAATATCCCTGAATATACTGGTTTTATAGGTACCAAAAATCTTATAGAAAGAATCCATAATAATAATGGTGTATTTCTAAATATCTCAATATACATCGTTGCAAACTTTCCTAAAAACCTTGTTGAATACTTTCTTAAAATAGCAAGAATTGTTCCAATTATAATACTTAATAAAATTGTTGAAGAAGCTATTACTAAAGTTAACTTCATTCCTTCTAGTAAAAATAGTATATTTATATTATTTAAGACTTGTGACACTTTTAAACCCCTCCTTCAATAGTGGATGTCATTCTAGTATTTAGAGTAGCTCCTTCTACTTCTTTCGTTTTTTTCTTTCTTAATTCAAGTTTTCGCGATAATCTTGCAAGTGGATAGCAAAGTATAAAGTATAAAATACCTGTCACAACATATGCTGGTCCATAATACATATTAGAAGTTGACCATGAATCTGCTCTATACATTAAATCTCCTCCTGCAATCATTGCAAGTACTGAGGTATTTTTGATTAAATTAACTAATTGATTTGTAAGAGGTGGTATTATTATTTTTATTGTTTGAGGCAAAATAATATATCTCATGGCTTGATTATGTGAAAATCCTTGAGCTTTAGCTGCTTCAAATTGACCTTTGGGTATTGATGTTATCCCAGCTCTTACAACTTCAGATATATATGCTCCATGATATACTCCAACACCTATAACTCCTATAGCAAATACAGGTAAGACTATTTTTATATATGGAAGTCCATTAAATAAGAAAAATACTTGTATTACAAGAGGTGTGTTTTGAATTACTTCCACATATATCCTACTAATGGCTTTTAATATTTTAAATCTACTTGTTGAAAGCATTCCAAAAATTATACCTAAAATTAAAGCAAGAATTAATCCTAAAATAGCAACTTCAAGAGTTATTAAAAATCCATTTAAGAATATATCAAATTGATTAAATAATGCTTTCCACTTAAATGCAGCAAATGGACCATTCATCACTTTATTCCCCATTTTTGAATTAACTTATCCATTTCACCTGAACTTTTCATATTGTTGACTACTTTATTAATACATTCAGCTAATTCTGTATTATCTTTTTTGCTTGCAATTCCATACTCTTGTGGATTAAATCTATCATCTAATATCTCTGAAGAATCATCAACATATCCATTTAAAATAGAAGCATCAACTGCGAAACAATCAACTCTACCTGAATCTAATGCTGCTTTAATTTCAGGATAGCTACCAAATTCTGAATATTTTAATGTAATTCCTTGCTTTTTAGCTTCATCTTCAAGAGCTATTTTAGTTGTAGAACTTTGAGCTACTCCAATATTTTTTCCACTCAAATCTTTAAAGGATGATGCTCCTAAATTTTTCTTAACCAATAATCCAATTCCATCTGTTAGATATGAATCTGAAAAGTTATAACTATTCTTTCTCTCTTGTGTTATTGTAAATGTTGCAGCAACCATATCTATTTCTCCATTATCAAGAAGTGGCCCTCTTGTCTTTGCTGTAACTCCTTGCAATTCAATTTTATTTTCATCCCCAAAAATTTCCTTTGCTACTTGTTTTGATAAATCAACTTCAAATCCTTCTATTTGTCCTGTTTTAGCATTTTTATAACCAAATTTAGGAACATCTATCTTTACACCAACTTTTAATACTTCCCTATCCTTTATTTCTTGTATTCCCTTACCACTTTGGCTGTTTCCTGAATCAGATTCACAACCTGCCATCATCATACATAGACCTATTCCCAATGCTAATAATGCTTTCCTAAATTTCACAATTTTGTCCCCCTTTTTACTTTTGATTGATGATCTATTTACTAAACTCATTACCGTATAACTTTATTTAAAAAACTTTTTGCTCTTTCATTTTTAGGACTTATAAAAAATTCTTCTGGTTTTCCATACTCAATTATTTGTCCCCCATCCATAAACACAATTCTATCTGCAACTTGTTTAGCAAATCCCATTTCATGAGTAACTACAACCATAGTAATATTCTCCTTTGATAATCCAACTAATACATCTAATACTTCTTGAATCATTTCAGGATCTAATGCAGAAGTTGGTTCATCAAATAACATTATTTTAGGATGCATATTAAGAGCCCTCGCTATAGCAACTCTTTGTTGTTGCCCTCCTGATAATTCACTTGGATAAGCATTTGCCTTCTCTTTAAGCCCTACCCTTTCCAAATAATTAATTCCTGATTCCTTTGCATCTTTTTTGCTTACATTTTGAAGCTTTATAGGTGCTAGTGTAAGATTCTCTAATACAGTCATATGTGGATACAGATTAAATTGTTGAAAAACCATAGCAATGTATTGACGTACCTTACTTAAATTCTTTTTTGACTTCAAATCATTTCCATCAACTATTACTTTGCCTTCTGTAGGTTCCTCTAAATAATTCATACATCTTATAAGAGTTGATTTTCCTGAACCACTTGGTCCTATAACAACTAACTTTTCTCCTTCTTTAACCTTTAGGTTAATATTTTTTAAAACATGTACATCCCCAAAGTTTTTAACTACATTTTCTAAACTTATCATATATGTCCCCCTTTAACTTATGCAAAAATATTATTATTCCCATTTGGATTCTATTTTGAAGGCCCTAGTATCTATTTAATATGAATTATCACATTAAAAAGGAGCCTTGGCATAAATGCCAAAGCTCCATCGCTAAGTGCTAAATCTTTTACTAAATTATACCTTTTTTTCTCTTTAAAGTCAATCTATTTTAAGCTTATAATTTATTGAATAAAATGGTATAATTGTTATTATTAATTACAAGGAGACTTAATATGAATCCTAAATATAAGAACTCAATTTATCTTGAAGAATATGTACAAATAAATGGTATTGATCAATATTTATTTCATGCTGGAACAAAATCCGAAAATCCAATAATGCTTTTTTTACATGGAGGTCCTGGAAGTGTTGAATCATTATTTGCATACACTTTTCAAAAGAAGTGGGAAGATATCTATACAGTTATACACTGGGATCAACGCGGTTCTGGAAAAACCCTCCTTAAAAACCCTGATAAGGATAAATACCCCACCCCTGACTTATTAATAAAAGATTTATTTGAAATAATTGAATATCTTAAAAAGAAATATAATAAGAAAAAAATAGTTTTACTTGGCCATTCTTGGGGAAGTGTTTTGGGTAGTATATTTATAAAAAAATATCCTGAATCAATTGCTTATTATATAGGCGTAGGACAAGTTGTTAATATGGCTGAAAATGAAAGTATTGGCTATAAAAAAGTTAAAGAAGCCATACTGAATGCTAATGATAAGAACTCTCTAAAAAAGCTTAACTCTATAGGAATTTATCCAAAAGAAACTTTTGATGAGACTTTTATTAAAAGTTGTAAAAAATTACGTAAATTACAGGGTAAATATAATTTAGCTGTTAAGATTGATTTATCTATATTTACTTCTGCCTTTAAAAGTCCAATTTTTAAAAGCTCTGATATTTTAGCCTTAATAAAAAGCCTAAAATCAAATGAAAGTCTAATTCAATTTTTATTTGATTTTAACTTAAATTTAGAATCAATTGAATATGAAGTACCAATTTATTATATATTAGGTGAAAATGATTGGCAGGTTCCATATACTATTGCTAAAGAATACTTTAATAAAATAAATGCCCCACATAAGGATTTATATATTATCCCTAATGCTGGACATATGACCATGATGGATCAACCTGAATTGTTTTTTAATTCATTATCAGAAATTTATATTAAAAATAATCTTTAGAAGATTTTACAAACATCACTTTATTACACCTATACCAAAGCACCATGCTTATTTAAATAAAGAGCTCCACTTTATCATGAAGCTCTTTATTTTATACTAATTTATTTAGCTTGATTTAATGCATCTTGTACTGCATCCATTATTCCTTTCGAACTATATGTTGCTCCTGATACTACATCTACTTTTGTTGATTGTTTTTCCATTATCTCTTTTGTTATTGTTCCTATTGTTTTTTCATAGAAT
>NZ_JANDMF010000024.1:0-63441 GCF_031626875.1 Clostridium sp. SHJSY1 | reverse complement strand
TATGTTGCTCCTGATACTACATCTACTTTTGTTGATTGTTTTTCCATTATCTCTTTTGTTATTGTTCCTATTGTTTTTTCATAGAATCTTGGAGTATCCCCATGTGATACCGTTTCAATTTTGGCTACTTTCCCACCACTTACTGTAACTGATATCTTTGTTATCGCCCCTCTAAATCCTATTCCTGTGCCTGTATAAGCTCCATCTTTATACCCTTTATCAAGTTCTGGTGTTAATTCTGATGTTGGTGTTTGATTTATAACAGCTTTACTAAGAGCATCATTAACTGCAGCGATTATTCCTTTTGAACTATAAGTTGCCCCTGATACTACATCTACAGATGTTGATTGGGCAGATATTATTTTATTTGCTATTGTTCCTATGGCTCTTTCATAAAAACTTGCTGTATCTCCTTGTGATATTGTTTGAATGTTAATAATTTTACCACCACTTATAATAACTGATATATTAGTTTTTGCTCCCATAAAGCCTGTCCCTATTCCTGTGTAAGTTCCGTCTTTAAACTTTGTATTAGGCTCAATCACTATACCGTCTTTATGAGGATCATTATTACCATTATTTGTGCCACTTCCACTTGATACAGGTTTAATAGTAGCTTTAAACTTAGTAGAAGCTTTGCTTAATGCATCTTCTACTGCCTGAATAATTCCTTTTGAACTATATGTTGCTCCTGATACTACATCTACAGATGTTGATTGTGTAGATATTATTTCCCCTGGTATAACTTTGCTTGCCCTCTCATAGAATTCAGGAGTATCACCATTTGATATTGTATCAATTGTAGCAATTTTACCACCCCTTATAGTAACTGAAACTTTTGTTGTTGCTCCATTAAACCCTGTCCCTACACCTGTATATGTTCCATCAGCAAAATTACCATCAATTATAACAGTCTTATTAGAACCTACATTATGATTATCATTCTCACTAACTTTACTTTCTTTATCACTTGCTGGCTTACCTGAAGCTTGGTTTAATGCATCTCGTACTGCTTCAATAATCCCTTTTGAACTATAAGTTGCACCTGATACTATATCTACTTCTGTTGACTGGCTTGAAAGTATTTCTTTTGATATAACTTTTATTGCTCTATCGTAAAAATCTGGAGTATCTCCACTAGATACTGTTTCCATATTTGAAATTTTGCCATCACTTATTGTAACTGCAAGCTTTGTTGTTGCTCCATTAAATCCTGTTCCTACACCTGTGTATGTTCCATCTTTATAACCTGCATTATTTACAGTTTTATTACTATCAGAATTATTTGTCTCCTTTACTTCAGATACTAATAGAGCTTGAGACAACGCATTCTCTACAGCTTCAATGATTCCATTTGAACTATATGTTGCACCTGATACTACATCCACTTCAGTTGATTGAGCTGAAAGTATTTCTTTTGATATAACCCCTATCGCTTTTTCATAAAAATCTGGAGTATCCTCTTGAGATACTGTTTCAATGCTAGCAATTTTTCCTTGACTTATTGTAACTGATATAGTTGTTGTACCTCCTCTAAAACCTTTTCCTGTTCCAATATAAGTCCCATCTTTATATTTTGACTCTGCATTATTCATATCAGCTGATGCAGTTATTCCTTTTTCCTCTAAAACTTTTCCTGTAAAATTAGTTAATCCATATACTCCTGCAAATGTTGCTATAGCAATTGAACTAGCTAATACTAGAGTAATGTCTTGATCAATTATATTCCCTTTTGTATTTTTTCTAGGACATACTTCAAGACATTTTAAACAATTAATACATTCTCCTCCACGAACTGACTCCATAGTATATAAAGGCAATCCCATAGAACAATTTGTAGTGCACATTCTGCATTTTCCACATTTTTCTCCTGGTTTATTAATTTTAAATAAACTCACTCTAGAACATACAGTAAATATTGCTCCAAGTGGACATAAATATCTACAAAAGAATCTTTCAACAAAAAAAGCTCCAATTGTTATTAAAGTTAAAAGTATAAAACCTATTAGTAAGTTAGTTATAACATATGAGAAGTCGGTTATTTGGGCAAAAGCATCCCATGGGCTTGTCCCGTTAAAAATATTACTTCCAATAGTCCAAGATACTACCATAAGTATAAATAAAACTACAAATTTCATATATTTTAAAACGGAATCAACCTTTTCATTGACTTTAAATTTAACTTTAAAAACTTTTTTAGAAAGTAAATGAATAAAATCATTATATGCTCCAAATGTACAAACCCATCCACAGAAAAATCTCCCCAATAACATAGTTATTAAAATAACACTAATAAACTCTATCAGTGTTGGAAAGACTTGTACAAATACAAATTTACCATTAATAATCATTTGATATATTTTTTTAAATTCACTGAAAGCTAAAATATATAGCCCAGGTGATAGAATAAACATTATTAATTGTATAATATGTCTAAATATTTGCATTTTCTTTATCTTTTTTAGCATTTATATAGCTCCTTTAATTATGCTCTTAATTCAAAATGTACTCCTCATTAGTTACTATAAAGTTTTCCTTTATTCCAGAGGTTATATATACATTTTTATCTTCTGTTATAAATATTGCATCTATTCCAGAAATAGATTCTATAAGATTTCTAGCTTTCTCAATTCCCATAATATAAACCCCTGTTGATAGGCCATCACCATCTATTGATTTATCAGAAATTATAGTTGCACTTAAAACATTACTTTTTAATGGATATCCTGTACTTGGATCAATTATATGATGAAATTTTTCATTTTCCTTTATAAAAAATCTTTCATAATTTCCAGATGTAACTACTGATTTATCCTTCAAACTAAGCACCCCTACATGTTCTCCACGACCTCTAATAGGATCTTGAATTCCAACATTCCAACTTGTCCCATTATTTTTATTCCCTAGAACAAAAATATTTCCACCAAGATCTATAATGGCAGTTTTTATACCATTCTTTTTAAATATTTTTGTTATTTCATCTGTAGCATATCCTTTTGCTATGCCACCAAGATCAATTGATTGATATTTGTTTTTAAGTCCAACAGAATTGTCTTTTTTATTAAGAATAATATCTTTATAATTAACTAATTTTAATTTCTCTTGTATTTCATCTTTCTTTGGTTTTCTTTCAGATTTTGTTCCTATTCCCCAAAGTGAAACTACTGGCCTTATTGTAGGATCAAAAGCTCCCTCAGACAATTCACTATACTTAATTGCTTCTTCAATTAGAGAAAAAGTATCACTACTTACAGTTTTCGCCTTTATTCCAGCATTTTTATTTATTATTGAAATTTCACTATCATCTTTAAATGCTGACATCCTATTGTCAATATCAATAAGATAATCAAAAGCTTCTTTAATAGCACTTTCACTTTTTTTCCCAAAAGCCTTTAAATATATTATTGTTCCAAGCACATAAAAACGCTTTTCTGTTAAAGTATCTTTATTATTTCTTGTAGAAATTATTAAAATTAGCATAAAAATCACTAGTAATAATAAAACAAGCTCTATTGTAATTAATATCAAATTCATCCACTCCAACTAAAAATCATTATTCACTAGTTAATTGCTAGCTTAGGTTGTTTTCTTTTTTTGTACTTAAATAATCTCAAGATTGTATATAATCCAAAAATAAGAGTATACACAGATAACCTTGTCCAATCTAAGTTTTTACCATTAAATAATATAAGTATTATATGAAGATAAGCTAAAAAATAAAATGCATATGCCCATCTCTGAAGTTTCTTCCACTTAACTGGATTCATTTTTCTTCTTACTTTTTTTATTGATGTAATAAACAAAGGAATCATTAATAAAAATCCTATAATTCCAACAGCTATATAACCTAAATATAATGCTGATGCTGTTCCTTCACTAAGTATCTTAGGTAATTTAAGTATTATAAATCGTGCAAAGTATATAATTCCATGAGGTAACATAAATATAGATCCTAATATGGCTAACTCTGCTCTAATAGTTAATAATTTTCTAGCAACTTTCCATTTAGGAATTAATGCACCTGCATACATTACTAGAATAAAAAATGAAATAGCTATTATTCCTTTTATTGAGACCTTTTCAAGTGTAAGAATAAATCCACCTAGTTTTAAATTTGATGTCATTCTTAATATTTCATAAATCGAAGTACTAATAGCAATAATTGCAGCTACAGCATAATATGCATATGCATGCTTTTTTATATTTGTTGTAAAGATTAAAGATAAAATTGTTACAATAAGTAAAGTAATGATTAAATTCATATTTTACTTCGCCTCCTTAATTGATATTGATTTTCATTTACTTTACATTGTATTTTACTATTACATGGAAGTCAATACATAAATTAATATTTATTTTACTTTTCTTATTACATAATTCTCATTACAATTTGTTTTTGTAATATTTCTTCATATAGCTTGTATAATATAAGTGTAACCATATTTTGTAATCAAGGAGATGTTTTTATGCTGTCCTACTTACTTATAATTTACGGAGTTATACTTATTTCAATTGCTGTAATTGCCTATTTATCTAAATACACCTTTTCACAAGATAAAGGCACAAAAAAGATGCAAGAAATTTCAAATTATATTAAAGAAGGAGCTATGGCTTTTATAAAAAGACAATATAAAACTATAGCTATTTTGTCTCTTGTAGCACTAGCTCTAATTGTTTTTTGTAATTATTTAGGCAACCAATCAAAAGGTTCTGGTTCTGCTATATCTATTTCCATTCACATTGGTATAGCTTTTATAACAGGTGCATTTTGTTCTGCTTTATCAGGTTATATAGGTATGTATATGGCTGTTAATTCTAATATAAGAGCTGCAGCTGGAGCAAAAAAAGGACTAAATCATGCTCTACAAATAGCACTTAAAGGTGGTGCAGTTACAGGACTTGCTGTTACAGCCTTATCACTTTTTGGTGTTGCTTCATTATTTTTAATATATGGAGGTTTATCTGGTGATGCTAATCTAATTAAAGAAGCTCCCTCTCTTATAGTTGGCTTTGGCTTTGGCGCTTCCTTTGTAGCTCTTTTTGCACAGCTTGGAGGTGGAATATATACAAAAGCTGCTGACGTAGGGGCAGATCTTGTAGGCAAAGTTGAAGCTGGTATTCCAGAAGATGACCCTAGAAATCCTGCTGTTATAGCTGATTTAGTTGGTGATAATGTTGGTGACTGTGCTGGTAGAGGAGCTGATCTTTTCGAATCTACAGCTGCTGAAAATATAGGTGCTATGATTTTAGGTGTTGGCTTATATCCTATATTTGGATGGAAAGGGATATTATTTCCGCTTGTTGCTCGTGCTTTTGGTATAATTGCTTCAATAATTGGTATATTTACTGTTAAAGTAAAGGATGATAAAGATGATCCTATGAAAGCTTTAACTAGAGGATTCTTTATTACTTCTGTATTAAACTTAATAATACTATTTTTTGTAGTTAAGAATATGTTAAGTGGAACACTTTCCAATGGAACTAGTGTAAATTATTTGTATCTATATGGCTGTGTATTTGCAGGTGTATTTCTTAGTTATGTCTTTGTTCTTATTACTGATTACTACACCTCAATAAACCGCAAACCTGTAAAAGATATTGCAAAATCTTCTGAAACAGGAGCTGCTACTAATATAATAACTGGTCTTTCTGTTGGTATGGAATCTACTGCTTTACCTGTATTATTCATATCTCTTTGTATTTTTGTAGCTTATAAATTAGGTGACTTAGCTATGCCTGGGGTTGCAAATGCTGGCTTATATGGTACAGCTATAGCTACTATGGGAATGTTATCAACTTGCACATATATTCTTGCTATGGATACATTTGGACCTATAACTGATAATGCTGGTGGTATTACAGAAATGTCTGGCGCTCCTGAAGAAATAAGAAGAGTTACAGATAGATTAGATGCATGCGGAAATACTACAAAAGCCTTAACCAAAGGATATGCAGTAGGATCAGCTGCTCTTGCAACATTCCTTCTATTCTCTGCATACCTAGATGAAGTTAAAAAAATACTTAATCAACCTTTAGATTCTTGGTTTTCTATTGATATTGGAAAACCTGAAGTATTTATAGGTGGATTTATTGGTGCTATGATAGTATTTTTGTTTAGCTCTACTGCTATAAGAGCTGTTGGAAGAGCTGCTCAATATGTAATACTAGAGGTTAGAAGACAATTTAAAGCAATTCCAGGAATAATGAGTGGAACTTCAAAACCTGATTATGCTAGTTGTGTTGATATAGTTACCAAAGGAGCCTTAAAGGAAATGATTCTTCCAGGAATATTAGTTATATTTACTCCTGTGATAGTTGGGATACTTTTAGGCAAGGAAGCTGCTGGCGCCTTTCTTATGATAACTACAATTGCTGGAGTCATTATGGCCCTATTCTTAAATAATGGTGGTGGTGCATGGGATAATGCAAAAAAACTTATAGAGTTAGGTGAACATGGCGGAAAAAATTCTGAAGCTCATAAAGCTAGTGTAGTTGGTGATACTGTTGGTGATCCTTTTAAGGATACAGCTGGACCATCCCTTCATGTTCTTATAAAACTTGTAAGCACCTTGACTTTAGTTTTTGTAACATTATTTAGTTAAAATATAAGTTTAAATGGCTCATTATTAGTTTAGTAATGAGCCAATTTCATTTATCTCCGAAAAGCTTAAATAACGCCATTTGCCATATTTCAGTCCATCAATTTTTAAATTTATTATTCTAATTCTCTTAAGCTTTACCACATCATATCCAAAAGCTTTACTCATTTTTCTAATTTGCTTATTAAGTCCTTGAGTTAATATAATTGAATAATTAAAATCATCAACTCTCTTTAAAACACAAGGCCTAGTTTTAACATCACCTATCTGAACCCCAGAAGCCATTCCTTCTAAAAATAATTCATCATATGTTTTATTCAAAGTAACTATATATTCTTTTTCATGATAATTATCTGACTCCAAAATTTTACTTGCCAGTTCACCATCATTTGTAAGTAATATTAACCCTTGAGATTCCTTATCTAATCTACCTACTGGGAAAATATATTCTGTATAATTAATATAGTCTATTATATTATTTTCAACTGCTTCTGCTGCAGTACAAGTAACTCCAACTGGTTTATTTAAAAGTATATATACTTTATCCCTTTTTTTTATAGGCATATTATCAAGAAATATTTCATCATCCTCTTCTACCCACTGTCCAGGTATGCACAGTTCTCCATTTACTATTATTCTTCCATCTTCAATAATTCTATTAGCTTCTCTTCGTGAACAAATTCCATAATTACTAAGAAGTTTATTTATTCTCATTTAAATTTAATCCTCTCATTCTTTGAAAACTTTTATAAAACTTTTTGCAATAGATGAAAGATATCTGTTTTTCATCCATATGGCACCTATCTTTGTATTAAGATCTTTATCATTAATAATTTTATAAATCATATTTTCATCATTGATTATATTAAATATAGACTTAGGGATTAATGCAATACCAAGCCCCGCTTGTGCCCACATCAATGTTGTTCTTGCATCATCATTTTCACAAAATATTGTTGGTTCAAAACCTTCTTTATTACAAGAAGATACTATTAAACTTTTCAATCTTCTATATAATATAACGGGTTTGTTTTCCAAGGATTTCAATTTTATTTCCAATTTATCACTATCCCAATCTAAATCCTTTCTCATAACTGCAATCATAGGCTCTTCATCTAAAAATATTCCATTAACCTTATCCATCTTAAATGGAGTTCTGACAATTGCCATTTCAATTATACCAGCTGTTAATAATTCTAATAATTCATATGTATTTCCTTCATGAATATTAAAAGATATTCTAGGATAATCTTTATGAAATTTAATTACTCTCCGACTTAGTAAAATAGCTCCTGAAGATGATACTGTTCCTAATGAAAATATTCCTTTTTCACCATTTTCAAAATCTTCTAGTTCCTTCTTTGTAGTTTCAGTAAGTTCTATTATATTTTTTGCCCTTTTGTATAATAATTTTCCACCTTCAGTTAATGTTATATTTCTTGCTCCTCTTTCCATGAGTTTAATCCCAAGTTCCTCTTCAAGAATTTTTAACTGATTGCTTAAAGGTGGTTGTGCTATATGTAATTTTTTTGATGCAGCACTAATATTTCCTTCTTCAACAATAGTAACAAAATATGTTAATTTCTTTATATCCACATTCTTCTCCTCTTGCTATATATTTTTTTTATATATTATATATACAAACTAGATATTATTAATATATAAATACCTATGTTATAATGATATCCAATATAAGAAAACTAAACAATAGAAGGATATGAAGACATATGTTTAAATTAACAAATTATTTAAAACTTTTTAAAAAACAAGTAATTCTTGGTCCATTATTTAAATTATTAGAAGCCATATTTGAACTAATTGTTCCTTTAGTTATGGCTAAGATTATAGATGTTGGTATCCAGAATAGAGACCTAAACTATATTCTTAAAATGGGAGGCCTTCTTATTTTATTAGGTGTAGTAGGCTTAGCCTCTGCCATTACCTGTCAATATTTTGCTTCAGTAGCATCTCAAGGTATTGGTACTCATATAAGAAAAGATTTATTCAAGCATATAAATAGTTTATCTCATTCTGAGATAGATAATATTGGAACTCCATCATTAATCACTCGTATTACTAATGATGTAAACCAAATACAATCTGCAGTAGCAATGCTTATAAGATTAGCTGTTAGAGCACCTTTTCTAATTATTGGCTCAACTGTTATGTCCATGATGATAAATATGAAATTGTCCATAATTTTTATAGCAACTATATTTTTTATAGCATTCGTACTTTATATGGTAATGAGTAAATCTATTCCTTTCTTTACTTTAATTCAAAAAAAACTTGATAAAATCTCTTTAATTACTCGTGAAAGTTTAGAAGGTGCCAGAGTCGTTAGGGCTTTTTCTAAGGAAGAAAGTGAAAAGAAAAGATTTAGGGAAGCTAGTGATGAATTAAGTTCAATATCAATCACAGTTGGTAAGATATCTGCACTTTTAAATCCATTAACTTCTATAATTATTAATTTTTCTATAGCTATTTTACTTTGGTTTGGTGGATTTCATGTATACTCTGGTAATCTTACTCAAGGTGAAGTAATAGCATTTGTAAATTATATGACTAACATATTGCTTGTACTAATTGTAGTTGCAAATTTAATAGTTATATTTTCAAAAGCTTTTGCATCTATAAAAAGAGTTAATGAAATATTTGAAATTAAATCAACAATTACTGAAAACAAACAACTTACTACTACTTCTAATACTAGTGATTCACCTAAAATAGAATTTAAAAATGTTTCTTTTCTTTATGATAACTCTAATGAAAAATCGCTAAATAACTTATCTATAAAAATAAATAGAGGTGAAATAATTGGTATTATAGGTGGAACTGGTTCAGGTAAATCTACCTTGGTAAATTTAATTCCAAGATTTTATGATGTCTCTGAAGGATCTATTTTAATTGATGGCATAGATGTTAAAGACTATGCTCTTAAAGATTTAAGAACCCAAATAGGAGTAGTACCTCAAAAAGCAGTTTTATTTTCTGGAACTATAAGAGAAAATCTATACTGGGGATTAGAAAATGCTACAGATGCAGAAATCAAAAAATCTTTAGAAATTGCCCAAGCTTCTGAGTTTGTTAAAAAACTTCCTGAAGGTTATGAAACCATTATATCTCAAGGTGGTAAAAATTTATCAGGTGGTCAAAAACAAAGACTAACCATAGCTAGAGCACTTATTAATAATCCTGAAATTTTAATTTTAGATGACAGTGCTAGTGCCTTAGATTTTGCTACAGATGCAAAGCTTAGAGAAGCAATTACTACCGAAACTAAAGATACAACAATTATTATAGTATCTCAAAGAGCTAGCACAATAAGAAATGCTGATAAAATAATAGTCCTAGATGGTGGAGATATTCAAGGTATTGGAAATCATGAAGAACTTATGAAAACTTGTGAAGTATATAAAGAAATATACTCTTCGCAATTAAGTGTTAAGGAGGTGGCTATTTAATGAAATCATCAGTTTTAAAAAGACTTTTAAGTTACATTAGACCTTATATGAAATATTTAATCATAGCTCTTTTAAGCGCAATAATTAGTGTTTTTGTAACACTTCTAAGTCCTATTTTAATAGGGAAAGCTATAGATTATATGATAGGTCTAGGAAATGTTGATTTTCATGGAATATTAAAAATTATACTCATTCTAGCAACCAGTATAATAATAGGTTCATTGTTTCAATTAATTTTGACTAGATGCACTAATATTATTACTTATAATACTGTTAAAGATATTAGAATTCAAGCATTTAATAAATTGAATTCTGTCCCCCTCAAATATATTGATAAAAATGCTCATGGAGATTTAATAAGTCGTGTTATAAATGATATAGATCAGATATCTGATGGCCTTATACAAGGCTTTTCACAACTATTTACTGGCATTATAACAATTTTGGGTACTATCCTATTTATGTTTTCAATTAATATTCCAATAACTTTTGTAGTTATTTTAATTACACCTTTATCATTATTTGTAGCTTCATTTATTGCAAAACATTCCCACTCTATGTTTAAAGCTCAATCAGCTATTCGTGGCGAACTAACTGGTTATATTGAAGAAATGATAGGTAATCAAAAAGTAGTTAAAGCTTTTGCTTATGAAGATAAAGCTCAATCTAGTTTTGAAGAAATCAATACTAGATTATACAATTATGGAGTTAAAGCACAATTCTACTCTTCATTAACAAATCCTTCAACCAGATTTGTTAATGGAATAGTTTATGCTGCTGTTGGCGTAGTTGGTGCCATAAGTGCTATTTATGGAAGATTAACTATTGGTCAAATGTCTTCGTTCTTAACTTATGCAAATCAATATACTAAACCATTTAATGAAATATCAGGTGTTGTTACTGAATTTCAAGCTGCCTTAGCCTCTGCAGCAAGAGTTTTTGAAGTTATTGATGAAGAAGATGAAAAAGCTGATAAAATTGATACAATAAATAAAAAAGAATGTACTGGATATATAGAAATGAATAATGTTTCTTTCTCTTACAATGAAAATAAAAAACTTATTGAAGGATTTAATCTGAAAGTAAATCCTGGTGAAAATATTGCTATTGTCGGGCCTACTGGTTGTGGTAAAACCACCCTTATAAATCTGCTTATGAGATTTTATAATATTGATTCTGGAGAAATCAATATTGATAATACAAACATTGAAAATATTACACGAAAAAGTACTCGTGGACTATATGGCATGGTTCTACAAGATACTTGGTTATATTCTGGTAGTATTAAAGATAACATTGCTTATGGTAAACCTAATGCTACCTTAGATGAAATTATAGAAGCAGCTAAAGCTGCTCATGCTCATGATTTTATAAAGAAGCTTCCAAATGGATATGATACTTTACTTTCTGATGATGGTAGTAATATATCTCAAGGCCAAAAGCAATTATTATGTATAGCAAGGATTATGCTTGTTAAACCACCAATGCTTATATTAGATGAAGCAACTAGCAGCATAGATACACGTACAGAAACATATATACAAAAAGCTTTTAATCAAATGATGAAAGGTCGTACAAGCTTTATAGTTGCTCATAGACTCTCTACCATTCGTGAAGCTGATTTAATACTAGTTATGAAAGATGGTAAAATAATTGAACAAGGTAAGCATGAAGAATTACTTTTAAAAAATGGTTTCTACACAAACTTATATAACAGCCAATTTTCTAATGCAATTTAGATAATTATTCTTTTCTATAAAAATAATCCACTTCAAACTTATATCTCAAAGTTTGAAGTGGATTTATTTATATCAGAAATAGTTATTGTTTTAGCATTTTTTATCAGAAATAGTTATTTATTTTAACATTTGTTTTTTATATTTTTAGTTAATTATCTTACTAACCAGCCACCATCAACTGCTAGTATATGTCCATTAACATAATCAGATGCTCTACTGCACAAGAATACCATAGCCCCCATTAAATCAAATGGTTCTGCCCATCTATCAGCTGGGATTCTGTCTTGAATTTCCTTGTTCCTCTTTTCATCTGCTCTAATTGGTGCAGTATTTGCAGTTTTAATATATCCAGGTGCAATTGCATTAACTTGGATATTATGACATGCTAATTCATTAGCAAATGCCTTTGTAATACCAGCAACACCATGTTTACTTGCTGTATAAGGTGGTACAAATTTACCTCCTTGGAATGCCAACATTGATGCTACATTTACAATTTTTCCCGAATTTTGCTTGGCCATTATCTTAGCAACTTCTTGGCTTAAGAAATAGACAGAATTTAAGTTTATGTCCATAACTGCATTCCAATCTTCCTCTTCATATTCAAGAATTGGAGCTCTTCTTATTGTTCCAGCATTGTTAACTAATATATCAATTTTGCCAAACTCATTCATAGCAGTATCTACTAAGTTTTTTCTATCAGTCTTTTTAGTTAAATCCCCTTGTACAAATACAACTTTTCTTCCTTGCTTTTCAATTAATTCTTTAGTTTCATCCCAATTACTATTGAAAGCTGAAATAACTAAATCTGCTCCTGCCTTTGCAAGTGCTACTGCATACCCTTGTCCAAGTCCAGTATTACCACCAGTAACTATTGCAACTTTCCCCTTTAAAGAGAAGAAATCCATTGAAAATTGTTCTAATACATTTGACATAATCTTACTCCTCCATTTATCTAAAGTATTTCTTATTATCTTAAGTCTTCTATTTTTATATTATCCATATCATCAAATGTTTGGTTTTCTCCACACATTCCCCAAATGAATGAATAGTTCTTAGTTCCACATCCTGAATGTATTGACCAGCTTGGTGAAATTACAGCTTGTTCTGTATGCATAACTATGTGTCTTGTTTCTTTTTCTTGTCCCATAAAGTGCATTACACATTGATCATCTGCAATATCAAGATATAAATAAACCTCCATACGTCTTTCATGAGTATGTGCAGGCATTGTGTTCCATACACTACCTGGTTCTAATATTGTTAATCCCATTACTAATTGACAGCTTTGACAAACATCTGGATGAATATATTGATTTATTGTTCTCTTATTTACTGTTTCTGTTTCTCCACATTTAACTTTTCTAGCTTTATCTAGTCCAATTTTTACTGTTGGATAAGCTACAAGTGCAGGAGCAGAATTAACATAGAACTTAGCAGGATTTTCTGGGTTAGTTGATTTAAATTGTACATCCTTAACACCTTGTCCAACATATAGACCATCTCTATATCCCATGCTATATTCTGTGCCGTCAACAATAATAGTACCTTCTCCACCTACATTAATTACTCCAAGCTCTCTTCTTTCTAAGAAATAATCAGTACCAAGTTCTTTACAAACTCCTAGTTTTAAAGTTTCCTTTATTGGTGTAACCCCACCAAATATTATTCTGTCATTATGACTATATACTAAATTAATTTTTTCTTCTACAAACACCTTTTCTACCAAGTAATGTTCTCTTAATTCTTCTGTAGTATAATGCATTGAATCTGATGGATGATTTGAATAACGAATTTCCATTTCCATAATTAATATCTCCTTATCTAAATTTATTGTGCACATTTTACACACGTGTTCATTTGCTTTATATTTATATTATATAATTGGTTGCACACGATTGCAATAATTATTATGAAAATTCCTAGATTAATTTTCTAATGGAATTTCCAATAACTAAATGAGATTCTAAATATACTTTTTTCTTGCTTATTTCCTCATTATTAATTAACTTAATTAATAGTTCTGTTGCTATCTTGGCTATTCTATCTACTGGTCTTCTTATTGTTGCAATACTAGGTGTCAAAAATTCTCCTATTTCAGTTCCATCAAAACCTAAAATTGAAATATCTTCTGGTACATTTAACCCCGTTTCTCTTATAGCTTTTATAGCCCCTACCGCCATTTCATCATTAAATGCAAATATTGCAGTAATATCTTTTTCTATTATATTTTTAGCTGCAAAATATCCTCCTCTAACAGTAAAATCTCCATTTGTCACATAATCATTATTTATTTCAATATTAAACTTATTAAAAGCTGACATATATCCTGCTCTTCTTAATTTAGTTGATAAGAAACCTTCTTTTCCTTCTATAATACCAATATTCTTATGTCCATTAATTATAAGTTCTTCAACTGCATTTTCTGTTGCTACGATTTCATTTGTAAATATATTCACAACATCATAGTTAACTTCTCTATTTATAACTACCATTGGTATCTTCTTTGCTAAAATTTCTTCTATAAACACATCATCTTCTTCTTTTTGACTAACCACTACTATTCCATCATAATTTTTAGGGTTAATAGTATTTTTCTCATATGTATCTATTCCTTTAACAGTTACATTATATCTTTTATCAATGCTATCATAAACACTGTTAATGACATTTTGAAATACAAAAGCAGATGTCCCTTTGTCTATTGTAGAAAAGAAAACACCTATAGTATATGCTTTTGCAAGTTTTAAACTTCTAGCATTTATATTAGGAATATAATTTAGTTCTTCTGCTGCTTTAACTATCTTTTCTCTAGTCTCTATATTTACTTCCTTACATCCATTTAAAGCTCTTGATACTGTAGAATGTGATACCCCTACATGTTTTGCTATATCTTTAATCGTTACGGTCATGATTTCCTCCAACTTTATAAATTGCATATTTTAAGAATATTATATTACTTTGTTATAAATTGCACAATCATTAACATACATTAAAAATAATTTTTAATATATGATTTTCCCAAATCTAATTTCATATAAAAAAAGACCGCCTAATTAATCTTAGACGATCTAAAAAAATTATAGTTTATTTAATTTTTAAAGTATTTTGCTGCATTGTTATAACAGATATCTTTAACCATATCACCTAACACTTCCATGTCAGCTGGATATTCGCCATTTTCAACCAAACTACCTAAGTAGTTACAAAGTATTCTTCTAAAATACTCATGTCTTGTATATGATAGGAAACTACGTGAATCAGTAAGCATTCCTACAAATTTACTTATAAGTCCTAATTGTGATAATGCTGTCATTTGTTTTACCATTCCATCTTTTTGGTCAAGGAACCACCATCCAGATCCGAATTGGATTTTACCAGCTATTCCACCACCTTGGAAGTTTCCAAGCATAGTTGCAAGAACTTCATTATCTTTAGGATTTAAGCAGTATAGTATAGTTTTTGGTAATTTATCTTGAGATTCTAATGCATCTAAGAATTTTGCTAAAGGTTGAGCAACTTCTCCATCATCAATACTATCAAAACCTACATCTGGTCCTAATTTCTTAAACATTCTACTATTGTTATTTCTTAAAGCTCCAATGTGTAATTGTAGAACCATTCCATGACTATGATACATTTCAGTTAATTTAATCATAGTTAATGTGTTATATTTTTCTATTTCATCTTGTGTTAAAGTTTGTCCACTTAAAACCTTCTTTAAGATTATATCAACTTCTTCTTCAGTAGCTATATTAAAGTAAACTCTATCCATAGCATGGTCTGTAATTGTACATCCATTATCTACAAAGAATTGTAATCTTTTCTTAAGAACTTCTAAAAGTTCACTATATGATGTAATAGTTGTATTTTCAGATGCACCTAATACTTTAATGTACTCTGCAAAACCCTCATTACCTATTTTAACTGCTTTGTCAGGTCTCCATGCTGGTCTTACTTCACATGTAAAGTTCTTATCCTTAGCTATTTCTTGATGGAATTCTAAGCTATCAGCTGGATCATCAGTAGTTCCAATGTATTTAACTTTTGAATTCATTATGATTGACTTTGCTGTAAATCCAGCACTCTTTATTACTTTATTACATTTATTCCATACTTCTTCAGCATTCTTTGCACTTAATGTTTCAGTTACGCCAAAGTATCTTCTAAGCTCTAGATGAGACCAGTGATAGATTGGGTTACCTATTAAATAAGGCATTACTGAAGCAAATGCTTTAAACTTTTCAAAATCTGTTGAATCACCAGTTATATATTTTTCATCAATACCATAACTTCTCATAGCTCTCCATTTGTAGTGATCTCCATATAACCATATCTCTGTAATATTGTTATACTTAATATCCTTTGCAATTTGTTCAGGTATTAAGTGACAATGAAAATCAAAAATAGGCATATCCTTTGCATAATTATGATAAAGTGTCTTTGCTGTTTCGCTTGATAATAAAAAATCTTCTCCCATGAATTCTTTCATGTTGAATCCCTCCTATAATGTTACTCCATCTTTTAAGATAGATATTTCTCTATAATCATTAACTTCATTTTTTGCCTTATATTCTCCTGAAGCAGTTCTTAATATTAAATTAAGGAACTCTTCATCTATTTTTTCTGGATTAGCTGAACCTATAAGTTCTCCAGCATTAAAATCAATCCAGTTTCTCTTTTTATTATAAAGATCTGTATTAGTTGAAATCTTTAATGTTGGAACATTTCCTCCATATGGAGTACCTCTTCCTGTAGTAAATAATACAATATGTGCCCCAGATGCTGCAAGTACTGTAACTGCACATTGATCATTTCCTGGCCCAGAAATTAGGTTTAAACCTGTTTTAGTAGCTCTATCACCATATTCTAGTACATCTGTCACTACAGCTTTACCACTTTTTTGAACACAACCTAAGGATTTTTCTTCTAAAGTTGTTATTCCACCTTTTTTGTTTCCTGGTGAAGGATTTTCATAAATAACTTGGTCATATCTTATGAAATATTCTTTAAAGTCATTTATAAGATCTACACTCTTATCAAAAATTTCTCTACTTGTTGATCTATCAAATAAAATTGTTTCAGCTCCAAACATTTCTGGAACCTCTGTTTGTATAGCTGTTCCACCTAAAGCTGTTATTGTATTTGAAATTCTTCCTAGTAATGGATTTGCTGTAACTCCTGAAAATGCATCAGAACCTCCACACTTTAATCCTATTTTTAGTTTAGATATATTTACATCTTCACGTTCAAACTTAGAAGCATATTCAACTAATTCTCCAATAAGTTTCTTACCTTCTTCTATTTCATCTTCAACATCTTGAGTTCTTAAGAACTTAATTCTATCATGATTTATAGGCTCAAGAAGTTCTTTAAAACTTTCTAATGTATTATTTTCACAACCTAGTGCTACAACAAGTACTCCTGCTGCATTAGGGTGATTTACAAGGTCAGCTAGTATCTTTCTAGTATTCTCTAAATCACTTCCTAATTGAGAGCATCCAAATGGATGCTCAAAATGATATACTCCATCAACTTTATCATTTATAAGCTTATTTCCTTCTTTAGCTAATATTGCACATGTTTTATTTATACAACCTACTGTATTAATAATCCATATTTCATTTCTTATACCAACTTCTCCATTATCACGAACATATCCTTTGAACGTAATATCACTATTTTCTTTAACATTTTCTTCTATAGCTCCCTTGAAGCTATATTCTAATATTTCTCCAAGTCCTGTACCAAGGTTGTGAGAATGAACCCATTCTCCAACCTTTATGTCTTCTTTAGCTTTTCCTATACTATAACCATATTTAAGAATGTCTTGTCCTTTTTCTATATTCTTTATAGCAACTTTATGACCTTTGGCTACATCTTCTAATAATTTTATTTCTTCATCTCTATTATTGATGATTTCTCCTGCTTTACAATCTTCTAATAATACTACAACATCATCATCATGATTTATCTTAATTACCTTTTGCATACTTCTTCTCCAAACTTTCTAATGCTTCGTTTACTGCTTCACTTAATCCTGCAATTTGAGTTAAATCTTCTCCCCATAATTCTTCATTCTTAAGTACTGCTCTAACATATTCTTCATTCTTTACCGCATATTCTTTATTTACATTACTCATAAATTCTAATACATTTGGTACATCAAATACTGGATATTCTTGTCCTTTAAAACCATAACCTACATATTTGTCTTCTTTTTGTACTATTTGATAGAATCTAAGAAGACCTGCAAGACCAGTTACCATGTTTTTTGGTAATGAATTATTATCTTTGATATAAGCCTTAACAGTTGGTAAATCTCTATTAACGAATTTTGATACTGAATTCATTGATATAGATTCTAGCTTATGTTTTAAATGAGGATTTCTAAATCTTTGAAGAATTGTCTTAGCATACTCTTCTGCATCATCATTCTTTAATGATGGTATTATTTCATTTTGTAAAGCTTCATTTAAGAATGCTTTTTCTGATGGGTCTTCAACTAACTCATCTACTCTTTCAAATCCTTTTAAGATTCCAAGTGGAGTTATTAAAGTATGTGATCCATTTAATATACTTACTTTTAGTAAATGGATATCATATAATGAATCTGCCCATTTAACATTTAATCCAGCCGATTTTAGTGGTAATATCTTATCATATTCTTCGCTTCCTTCAATTCCCCATAAAAAGAATGGTTCACATACTGAGGCTGCATTATCAATATATCCTAACTTTTCAAAATATTCTTGAGTGTTTTCTCTTGGGAATCCTGGAACTATTCTATCAACTAAATTGCTTAAGAATGCACATGATTCATTAAGCCAAGTTTTAAACTCTGCACTTGTTCCAAAACTTTCTGCATGCTTTTTAACCATTTCTTCAAGAACCTTACCATTATCATCTACTAATTCACATGGGAAGATAAGTAATTTCTTTGATTTGTCTTTAATAGATTCAAATCTATGCATTAAGAAAGCAGTTAACTTTCCTGGATATAATCCATCAACTGATACCTTATCAAGTTCAACTTCCTTGTAAGCTAGTCCAGCTTCTGTAGTATTAGATATGATTACTTCTAAGCTTTCAAGTTCAGCAATTTCCATAAAAGAATTCCAGTCAACATTGTAGTTAAATACTTTTGAAAACACAGAAATTATATCACTTTCATCTATTTCAACATTATCTTTAAATCCTCTTTGAGTTACTGTATAAAGCATGTCTTGTTCTTTTAATGTATTTATTTTTTGATCAAAATTTAAAGGACAAGTTAGTGCTACTGAACCTTCATATTTTCCTGCTACTATTGCCTTATAAAGCATCCAATCAAAGAATGATGTTAAAAAGTTTCCTTCTCCAATTTGCATAACTTTAATTGGGCTATCAACAACTTTATCATACACAGCTTTTTGCTCTGCATTTAAACATTCAACACTTAATTTTTTTAACATAAGTATACTCTCCCTTATAAATGTATTTTTTCTATATTAATTTTTATAATTTCAGATTAATTTAAAGATACTTGTTTTCCTCCAGGGATTTTATAAACAACATCATCTACACTAATCCAGGCTGATGCTGCTGAAGGATTGTAAACAAAACTTCCATCTGCTGCAAATTGCAAGTTATCACAAACCTTTAAATAATCAACTATTTGTATATTAGTTGCATACCAAATATCTTCCTTATTTCCTATTTTCTCAGCAAACTCCTCTATAAGTTTCCAATTATTATCTCTCTCAAATTCATAACTATGACCCCAAACATAAAACATATACATATATTGCTTTTTATCTAGAGAAATAAATTCATCTGCTAACTTTAGTAGATTATGATTGTGATGACATGTAGCCTTCCATTCATAATAATTTCTTGGCATATCAAAATTCTCACTATTTCCAACTATTCTTGAATATTCAATTCCAACATGCTTTAACATATTTTCAATTTCTAAATTATAGGAACCATTTGGATAGGATAACCCTCTTACTGGATATCCTACAATTGCTTCTAATGCTCTTCTATCATCTAAAACTTCACTTATTACTTGAGTCATAGGACATCTTGCTATTGTTGGATGTGTAACTGTATGACAAGATACCTCATGTCCCTCATATAATTCCTTTATTTCTTCTTTAGGAATTCTTACTCCATATGAATAGGTTACAGCAGGATCATTCTTTTCCATATAACCCGAATTCAGATGAAATGTTCCCTTAATTCCATTAGCATTAAAGATTTTAATTAATCTTTTATCTGGAATTTTCCCATCATCATAACTCATCGTCAGTACCTTGAACTTTCCTTGAGGAAAACACTTATATATCTTACTCATACATTCACATCTCCTATTGAAATATTAATTATCTTTTGATATTTTCTATTCCTGAATTCATAAGAGTCATAACATGATTTAAACCAACCATATTAATATCACCTTTTATGCTATGTTTTAACACACTTGCACAAGTAGCAAAATTTATTATTTCTTCTTCCTTCATGTCTTCTGATAAAAGCCCATGTAATACTCCAGCAGTAAATGAATCTCCTCCACCTACTCTATCTATAATATCAAAGGTATATTTCTTACTCTTTTCTAATGTGTTTCCATTAAATAAAAATCCTTGTAGAGAATTATTGCTTACGGAATTTACCCATCTCTTGGTAGATGCTGCAAATTTTAAATTAGGATAATTTTCAAATAACTTGCTATACAATGCTACTAAGTTTTTTTCAAATTCTTCCTCTTTTTCTAATGGATACTTTAGAATATTCTTGAAATCCAATATTCCAAGGAATGCTATATCAACATAAGGCAATACTTGTCCCATAAACCTTCCTGCATCTTCTAAGCTCCAAAGTTTTGCTCTATAATTTGAATCATAAGATACAACTATTCCCTTATCTTTAGCAGATTTAACTAATTCTAAAGTGAATTCAAACAATTCACTACTTAATGCTGGTGTAATGCCTGAAACATGAAGTACTTTAACATCTTTAAGTATATTTTCAATATTAAACTCATTCTTGTTTGCTAAGGAAATTGAAGAATATTTTCTATCATATACAACTTCTGAATTTCTAAGTCCAGCTCCCTGTTCTAGAAAGTATATTCCAAGTCTTCCATCACCTTTAATGATATCCTTTGTATCTACTCCAAAAGTGCTTAAGTCTCTTACTACTTTTTCCCCTAAAGGATTATCTGGAAGCTTTGTTAACATCTTAGTTTCATGTCCAAACATGCTAAGACTACAAACTACATTAGCTTCTCCACCAGCATAAGTGGCATCGAATTTACTAGTTTGTATTATCATCTGAGAATTTTCTGGAGTTAATCTAAGCATTATTTCTCCAAAACCTAAAATTTTTCCATCTTGCTTAAGCTCTAATCTTTTCAATCTTCGTTACAAACTCCTTAGCTAATTTTTCTATATCCTTTAGGCTTCCTGCTCCTGTTAATGCACTACCTACACCTACGCAAGAAACTCCCATCTTAAACCATTCTTCAACATTATCTATGTTTACACCACCTGTTGGCATTACATTAACCTGAGGAATTGGTGCCTTTAATGCTTTTATATATTTAGGTCCAAAAACTTCCCCTGGGAAAATTTTAACCATTGTATTTCCTTTTTCCATAGCATGCATTACTTCTGTGATTGTCATACAACCTGGTAGATAAACTACTCCTTTAGAATGACATACTGTATTGGCTTCTTCTGAATATCCTGGACTTACTACATATTTAGCTCCAGCTTCTATTGCATCTAAAGCCATCTTTCCATTTAATACACTACCTATACCAACTAATGCATCACTATATTTTTCACTAACTTTTTTTATTAATTCTACAACATTAGGGATTGTATAAGTTAATTCTAGAGCTTTAACACCTCCATTAAGGCAAGCTTCAATGATTCCCATTGCTTCTTCATGATCTTTAGCTCTAATTACAGCTACTATTCCTTGTTCCTTTAATTTATTTAACATATGTCTTCCCCCTAAATTTTTTCTTGTATACTAAGTGAGGCTATTTCACATTTAACTTTTCTAAAGATTACATATGAAAAATAAAGACGGTTTCTATGTAACATACGGTTTTTTCTAAGTGGTTTTTAATTTAGCTTATTTTAATAAATGGTAATAATCTTTATTCAGCCTCATCTTGTATACTAGTTATAATTCTATTATACACTCTCCTTTTAAATTTGCAACCCTTTTCAAATATTTGTATATAAAAAATTATAGTAGATAAACATAAGATTATATTTATCTACTATATATTTATATAAATTATTCTATTTTTGTAAAGCTTTTATGCTCCAGCTGTAGTATTTTTAGCATGATATCCTACATGATTGTTTCCAAAACAATGTTCATAGTCATATCCTGTTAAATCTTTAATAACAGCTTTTGCTTCAGCTGTAGCTAATGCTTTATCTCCACCAGCTTTTACTCTATTAACTTCATCAACTAAAATCTTATGAGATTCTTTTGTTAAGTTAAATCTTGTGGTAATAAACCAAGTAATAAGAAGTAATACTATAGGAGTGACTACTGATAATATTATTAATCCAGTTATAGCTGAATCTGGTTGAACTTTTGCACCCTTTGTAAATCCAAATCCATCTAGCACTACACCAAGTAATAAACCTTCTATTGAAGTTGCAACTTTTGATAACAATCCATTAACTCCTGAGAATATACCCTCTCTTCTTTGTCCTGTAACAGCCTCATCTATGTCAGCCATAAATGGTAATTGGAACACCGGAATATAATCACACGCTTGTTTACCTATTGTATTAATTACTGCAGCTACAATTAATGCTGGAACTATTATACTCGATCCTTTAAGACCTATTAAGCCAAGATAACCAAGAGTTGAAGCAATAACCACAACAGCTGCTACTCTGAAAGTTTTTGGACCTCCAAATTTATAACATAATGTTATTGCTATTGCAAGACCTATAAATGAAAGCAATGTACTTGCACTTGTGATAAATCCTGTAGTTGATGAGCTCAATAATAAAACGTATACTACAAAGTATGTAAATACACCTTGTGCTAAATTCTTATAAATTCCTATTATTAACATCATTAATGCATGAAATCTAAATGTTTTAATTTGTAAACTTGAAGGAATATCAGTAAATATCTTTTTAAGTACTTGTCCAACGCCTTTAGCTTCTTCAGAATATTGAATTTCACTTGGATCACGTTCAAATGTTAATAAATAGAACACAACAAGAGACAATGAAAGAATAACTCCATATATAACACCTGTTAATAAGAATGCTTGTGAATCATCTTGTCCAAATACAAGAAATAATTGCGCTGGAATAAATGTAGCTATGGCACTAGCTATTGTACCGCAATATTGCTTTGCAGATACAAGTTTTGTTTTATCTGCAGCAGTTCTTGCCATTTCTGCTGGTAATGTAGTACCTGTAACAACAACTAAAGTAAATGTAACTTCCCAAACTAAATTAATAAAGAAATAAAACCCATATGAATGTCCTGTTGTCCATAAAATTGGAAATACTATTAAAGTTAAAGGAATTCCAATTAACGTAAACGACTTCCTTCTACCAAATCTTTTTCCCATTCTTGTTTTACCAAAATTATCACTAATAAAGCCAATTATAGGATTACCAATTGCATCAATCAATCTTGTAACTGAAAATATTACCCCAACTTGAGTTGCACTAAGGCCACAAAGTGTTGTATAAAAATACATTAAGAATGCTGATATTAATGACTGTGCTCCACTTCCTAAGAAGTTGATAGATGCATAACCTAACATATTTTTGATTGTTACTTTCCTTTTCATATCTTTCCCTCCAACTTAAAAATACCCTGAAAAATTTTCAGATGATTACTAGTATTTCAATACTTATAATCATCATAATAGAATTTAATTAGTTTCTAGAAAAATCTATCTGCTAATCTTTAACTTGTGCTTGTCCGAACATTTTTTGCTTGTATACTAGCTTCGTTTTTTATTATACTCTTTTTTACCAATTTTGCAACCCTTTTCAATTTTTAAATATTTTTGCACAAAAAAGATGCCTATTAAAAAATAAGCACCTTAATTTAAACTATTTATTTGTTTTGAAAAAGTTATGTGTCTCATTGCTTTCCTCTAAAAGATGTTCCCAACTTTTCTTTGTATACTTCATATGTTCACTAATTAAAGATTCAACTTTATCTATATTTTTATTCTTAATAACTTCTATGAATTCTCTATGTTGTTCTACAACATCTCTTTTTGGATCCTCAGCTTGTGACAAAATTCTCATTCTATTATAATGTGTACTAATATTTAGTATACTTTGCCAAACATTCGATTTATTTACCCCTAAGAAAAATAATTCATGAAATCTGTTATCTAACTTATGGAATTCCTTTTCTCCGCCTTCCATATCCGCAAGTATTTGTTGAGCATATAGATTTTTGTCTAATTCAACAAATAACTCTTCATTGAATTTTTCGCAAGCAAGTTTTAGTACCTTCTCTTCTAAAGTAAATCTCATGAATCTAGCCTCATGTACTAAATCTAAATCAATTAAAGACACATATGTTCCTGATTGAGGTTTTACTTCTATTAAGTGTTCATTTTTTAGTCTCATTAATACTTCTCTAATAGGTGTTCTAGATATACCTAATTTTTCTGACAGTTCAATTTCACTTAACAACTCTCCAGGTTTAAGCTCCAAAGACATTATATTCTCTTTTAGCACTCTATAAGCATAATCTTTTCCACTTTCTTTTTCCATTTTATCATATAATATCAAACATTATCCCTCCATGCTATAACCTCATAATATTTTCTATATTCAAGTATACTAGATATAATAAATTATTCAATACATTAACTATAAAAATTTTCCACAGTCCTTATAATATTTCCTTAAATTCATTATTTACACTAAATGTTTTATCTTTTAGCATTTTTCCATTAACAAAAACATTTTTGAAAGTTATATTTTTTACATTTTGAAGTACAGCTTCACCTTTAACACCATTTAAAGAAGCATCTTCTAACAGAATATTTTCTATAGGTGCATGTTCAAATCCTTTTATGTATAGGGCATTTTTAGCATCTATACTTCCACCTTCAATTGTTTTTACATTTGATACTGTAATGTTTCTTAATGTAGGTTTGTGATTTCCTTGTATACCTTCTTCATAAAAAAAGTCAGCATGTATAACAGCAATCTTTGATTTATTTACAGTACTATTCTTAACATAAATATTTTCTAATTTCCCTCCACGTTCTGCATTAGTCTTGAATCTTATTGGATAATCTAACTCTTTACTATCAAAATAATTATCATGTGCAAATACATCATTTACACCACCTGAAATTTCACTTCCAATAGTAATTCCACCATGACCATCTTTAAATTCATTATTTCTTATTATAATATTTTCACATGGTACTCCAATGTTTCTTCCTTCATTATTTCTTCCTGATTTTATTGCTATACAGTCATCCCCAGTTAAGAAATAACAATTTTCCACAATCATATCTTTACATGACTCTGGATCAAACCCATCATTATTATATAGATTGGTATCAACTTTTACATTATCAACCTTTATATTTTCGCAAAGTACTGGATTCATCTCCCAAAATGGCGAATTTATTATTTTTATATCCTTTATTAATATATTTTTAGATTTATATGGTTGAATAAATGGTGGTCTTATAGTTGAAACATCATCTGTAAATATTCTCTCAGTTCTTACATCTGCATTTATTTGACCTAATTCAAATAATCTATCTCTTTGAATTTGTTGATCTTCTTCCCCAAAATATCCAAACTTCCATGGCATCCAGTTAAATTCATCTGCATTACCATCTAGTATACCTTTCCCAATAATAGCTATATTCTCTGCTTCATAAGAATATATAAATGGAGAGAAGTTCATCATTTCAACACCTTCCCATCTTGTATACACTAGTGGATAAAATTCATTAGTTTTATTTCTAACGAATCTTAATATAGCATTCTCTTCCACTTCAAGTACCACATTACTTTTTAATGTTATAGCTCCTGTATAATAAATATTAGGTTTATTAGATTTATCATTTCCTGGTATTACAACTTTACCACCATTATTTTCACTAGCTTCATCAATAGCTTTTTGTATTACATCTCCATAAAATTTTACTTCTTGAATATTCTTTATTAAAGACTTTCCAATATACAACTTGTCATTTTTCTGTTCTGATTTTGTACCTTTATATGGTCCATCAACATGAGTTAAATACTCTTCATTAACACTTCTAACAAGCTCAGCATATTCTGAATTTGTAATATTATATTCCTTTAATTTTTCCACATTAGGCATATTTTCATTAACTTTTTTCTCTATTCTATCGTATAAATCCTGATTCCATTCAAACTTTTTTAATTCCATAAATAAATCCCCCTAAGTATAATTTTTAATTATATAATAATTGTTAATTTTACATTACAAAACCATAAAAAATATAGCAGATAAACATTAAATTTATCTACTATATTTTATTAATTTAAATATTTACCTGTATAATATGAAATGTTTATTTTTTATGCATTAACTGTTTTTTTTGAATTGTATAATACATTATTATTTCCAAAACAATTTTCATAAGCAAACCCTGTTAATTCTTCAATTGCTATTTTAGCTTCTGGTGTAACTTCTGACTTAGCACCACCTGCTTTTACTCTATTAACTTCATCAACTAAAATTTTATGATTTTCTTTAGTTAATTTTAGTTTAATAGAAACTACCCAAGTAATACCAAGTAATATTAATGGAACCCCAATAGCCATAAATCCTATGCCTATTACAGCTGACTGTGGCTGTTCACCAGTACCTTTAACAAATCCAACCGCTGCCAATACAACAGTCAACAAAAGCTGTTCTATACCATACGAAACCTTAGACATAGCTCCATTAACACCTGAAAGTATACCTTCTCTTCTAGTTCCTGTTACAGCCTCATCTATATCAGCCATAAATGGTAATTGGAATACTGGTATATAGTCAACACCACCTTTACCAATTTCGTTAAATAGTTGAACTATAACCAATGCTGGAATTAACAAATTTGATCCTTTCATAAACATTAATCCAAAACTTCCAACACATCCTATCATAACCAAAGTAGAAGACATTCTGAAAGTTTTTGGCCCACCATATTTATAAGCAAGCCCTATAAACACTGTTAAAGCTCCAAAAGTAATCAATGTAGAAAAAGCTGAAATATAACCTGTAGCTTCTTTTGTTAATGATAAACAATACAATACATAGTAAGTAAATACAGTAGCAGCTAAGTTTTTATATACTCCAATTGTAAGCATCATAATTGTGTGAAGTCTAAATGACTTTACTTTTACACTTGAAGATATATCTAATCCTAGTTTCTTTATTACATGTCCTACCCCATGAATTTCCTCACCATAAACAATATCTTTTGGGTCACGTTCAAATGTGAATGCATAAACCACAAGTAAAGAAACTGCAAGTACAGCACCATACACAATACCTGTTAAAAGAAATGATGTTGGGTTATTTTCACCATACATACCAAACAAATATGCAGGAACCGCTGCAGCTATAGTTTGTGCTAGTGTTCCACAATATGACTTAGCAGCAACAAGTTTTGTCTTATCAACTGCAGTTTGTGCCATTTCTGCAGGTAATGCAATTGCAGAAACTATAATCATAGTAAATACCATTTCCCAAATCATATTCATTATAAAATAGTATGCAAAAGAATGTCCAACTGACCACAACATTGGATACACAATCAAAGATAATGGTGCACCAATTAAAACAAAGAACTTTCTTCTACCAAAACGTTTACCTAATTTAGTTCTTCCAAAGTTGTCACTAACAAATCCCATTACTGGATTTAGAATAGCATCAAGAAATCTTGTAACTGTGAATATAAACCCCGCTTGCACTATACTAAGATCACAAAGTTGAGTATAAAATATTGTCAAGTATAATTGCACTAATTTTTGCGATCCACTTCCTAAGAAATTAATAGATGCATAGCCTATCATGTGTTTGATGCTTATTTTTCTTTTCATTTTTTCTCCTCCAATTTAATAAATAATACCTTATGGCAATTTTAGGATTGATCGTAAGTATTAAAATACTCACGATCAACATTGTCTTATTAATATTGTAATAAATTGTTTTATCTTAATTTATAAACGACTAGATAATTCATCTTATTGTAACAAATTATTTTCTGCAGCCGCTAATACAAAAGGCCCTAACCCCTTAGGTTCATTTGCAACTATTGGCTCACTTATATAATAAGTAAATGATCCATCTCTATTGTCTTTTCCGCCAAGTCCAGCGACAAAGCATATTTTATTTAAATTAATGTAACCTTCTTCTGTTTCAAGAATAAATTCATCTACTAATCCTTTAAATGAAGCTTGTCCAAATTCTTTTAATTCTTCTCTTAAGTATCCAAGTCTTGCACCCTTTAATATAGCATATGAAATCATTGAAGATCCTGAAGCTTCTAAGTAATTTCCTTTTCTATCACCTTGATCTAATACTTGATACCATACATGACTATCCTTATCTGCCACTTTTACTAAAGCATCAATTGTATCTTGAAGTATCTTTAACATTCCAGCTCTATGTTTATTGTCTTCTGGTAGCACTTCTAAAGTATCTACTAATGCCATAACATACCATCCCATTGACCTACTCCAAAAATGTCTTGATAATCCAGTTTCCTTATTAGCCCATGGTTGAATTCTCGCATCATCATATGCATGATATAATAATCCAGTTTTTTCATCAATTAGATGACTTTTAGCAACAATAAATTGCTTAGCTATATCATCAAATTCTTTGACATCTCCGAATTCGTTTACATACATTGCATAGAAAGTTGCTCCCATGTATAATCCATCTAACCATATTTGTTCAGGATATATTTCTTTGTGCCAGAAAATACCTTCTCTAGTTCTTGGATGATTATTTATTTGTGTTCTTAATAATTCTAGAGCTTTTTTATATTTTTCTTCCTTTGTTGCTTTATATAAAGTCAACACAATTTTACCGTTATTTAAGTGGTCAATGTTATATTCATCCACTCTGTAGCCTCTAATACTTCCATCTTCTCCTATAAAAGTATCCATAGCGTCTTTTACATAATCAAAATACTTTTTATCCTTAGTTTGTTTCCAAACTTCAGCAATTCCATCTAATGTTAACCCAAACTCATAAGCCCAGTAACTTGTTAAATCTGTATTTCTTGCTATTATTGAATCGGCCATCCACTTTGCATAGTCTTTCATTCTAATAATCCCTCTCTTCTTATAATCATTAACACTTTGGAAACGTATTCCTTCCATGGTCTTATTATATTACCTTGTTATTCCAAAGTCAATAAGATTAGTATATTAGTTACATTTTTTTCACATTTTATTTCCCACACTTTTCTTTGACTATTTAATATTTTTTTGATTATAATTATATGCTTTATAATTAAATCTTTCTATTTCATTGATTAATAGAATAAAAATAACATTTTATTCTTCTAAAAGTCTATAAATTATTTCCCAGAAATCTACTTATTTTTTTCGCTTTAATCTCCAATTTTATTTTTACTGGTATACAAATTCGTTATATTTCAAACATATTTTACTTTTTATAACGTCAATTTTCGTACTGATTTTAATTATATATCTACTAAATTTTATGCAAGTATACAACTTTTATTCCTCAATATAGTAATAAAACACTCTTATTTTTAGATTTAATCTAAACAAAAAGTAATTATTTAGTTAAATTTTAGTATATTTGCAAGTGATTAAACTTATAAATTAAACATACAACTTATTGCCTTTTTATGAATATAATATTTATAACTAATTTAATTGGAGTTAATATAAATGTATAACAGAGAAGATTATACTCACGAAGATGATATGGATTTTGTAGATTTTGAATTTTCTCCTGTACCTTATGAATCGTTACAAAGAGAACCACCGTTTATACCTATTCCTGGTATCAATATTTCACCCGTAAATAATTACCCTGGTAAAAAATTTCCTCCACCAGACTTTGATTATCCTGGCGGAAACTTTAATCCACCTGGTACAGATTTTACTCCACCTGGTATGCCTAATTCACCACCACCAAATTATATTCCTAGCAAAAAAGATAAAGGAGTTCAAAGCTTTAGTTCAGAAAAAGATTCTATAGGAACTAAAGCAGTAAGTCCAAACTCAATAAGATTTTGTCTCTATAAGTTCACATATATATGGGAAAAGAATGGCAGAAGTTATTGGACTTTCTTATTTAATGTTAGTAGAGTTTCCGTATCAGGATTTAGATGGATAGGTCGTAATTGGGTTTATTTTGGATTATCTTTAAACAGAATTGACTCATTTGTATGCTATAGAACTATATCTGATGGTTATTGTAAAGAATGTAGCAATTCTAGAGAATATACAAAACCAATTGTAATTAACAAAAAGGACCATTACTTAAATAACACTAGGGATGTTTGTACTTATACTTTAACCTCTCTAGATATTCCAGAAGTAAAGGAAGATTCTATTAATCAAACTATAGGCTATATAGATGATAATAGTATCACAACTGAAATTCCATGTGTCAAGACTAGAAATACTAGTTATAGAATAGACTTAGAAATAAGCTATCCAAGTAACTATGATTCTACTTTCAAAAAAGAAATAAACAACTTATGTGATGAATCAACTGCTGATCTTTACAAAGTAATTTATTCTACAAGAAGTGCTCTCGATGATTCTACCCCTTTAGAAAATTTCAACGCTTCTTTAGCCTTGATACCAGAATTGCTTAATTCTTTTACAAATTCATTTACCTCTAAATTTAGCCTTATCAATTCATCTAGAATTAATCCTGATATAACTTGGACTATTAGAGAAGAAAAAATTCAAACCGATTGGAAACCTTACTTCAACAACATTAATATGTATAATTAAAACAATATAAATTATTAAAGAGAAAACTCCCAAGACACTTTTCTTAGGAGTTTTCTTTATATATTTTATTTTCAATCACAATGTTCAAAAAGCCCTTGAATCTTTTCCCAATCAATTACATTCCATATATTTTTAACATAATCTGGTCTTAAATTTTTATATTTTAAATAATATGCATGTTCCCACACATCTATTGTTAACAAAGGAATATATCCTTCACTAAGTGGAGAATTTTGATTCATTGCAGTCTTAACTAATAATTTATCTGATTTATCCTTTACTAAAAAAGCATAACCAGATCCAAATTGTACAATTGCAGCTTCACTTATTTGTGTTTTTAATTTTTCCAAATCACCAAAAGTTTTATTTATCTCTTCTAAAAATTTTCCATCAGGCGATTTTTTTGCTTTAGGTGATAATATTGAAAAATATAAATTGTGATTTTCTACTCCTCCACCATGATTTATTACTCCTTGTCTAATTTTTTCTGGTACTTCATCTAAATTAGCAAGTATATGGCTTAATGTTTTTCCTTTAAAGAAATCTTCATTTTCCTTCACAAGCCCATTCAATGTATCTAAGTACTTTTGATGATGCTTTCCATAATGTGTTTCTACTGTCAGAGCATCAATATATGGTTCTAATTCATTATACTCATAAGGCAATTTTATCTTGTCAAACATAATTATCACTCCTACTTTAAATTTATCTATTCTAAAGTAGTTTTGTGCTAATATAAAAATTCTTATACAATTTTTATTTCATATTAAAATATTTTTTCCCAATTTATATGTCTATTCATAATCTCTACAGCTTTTTCTAAATATTTTTGTTCCACTGCTGTAAATCTTTCAAATTCATCACTATCCAAATCTAATACTCCATACAAAACATTATCTTTAACTATTGGTATAACCACCTCTGAATTTGATGCTGCATCACAAGCTATATGACCTTCAAATTCATGTACATTCTTTATTAGTAGTGTTTCCTTTTTATAAGCAGCTGTACCACACACACCTTTACCAATCTCTATCTTTGTACAAGCAGGCATACCTTGAAAAGGTCCAAGTATTAGGTCTTTACCTTTCACAAAATAGAAGCCACACCAATTCGCCCTACCTATCAATGCATTAATAAGAGCTACTCCATTACAAGCTTTCGTTAAATCTAAGTCATCTCCCTCTACTAATCCCTCTAACATTATTAGCATAGTGTCTAATTTACTTTCTAAAGTCATATTTTCAAACATTTTTACATCAAACATATTTTTAAAATCCTTTCTTATTCATATATTTCTAAAGGTAATCCATCCGGATCACTAAAAAAAGTAAATGTCTTCTCTGTAAATTCATCAACTCTTATAGGTTCTACCTCTATTCCTTTATCTATAAGCTCTTTTACCACTTTTTCAACATTATCAACTTGAAAAGCTAAATGCCTCAAGCCACAAGCTTCTGGATAACTTAATCTCTTTGGACTATTGGGAAAAGAAAACAACTCTATTTGATTTTTTCCAAGCTTTAAATCAAGCTTATAAGAATCTCTTTCTTTTCTATAGACTTCTCTAATAACTTCTAATCCTAATATTTTTGTATAAAATTCTTTTGATTTTTCATAATTTGAACAAATTATAGCTACATGATGTATATTATTTAATACCATATTCATCTGCTCCTTGTTTACTCTAATAATTTTAATTTATTAACTTTAAAGTTTGTCTAACATTTTTATCGTTTCTTTTACTGCTGTATTTATTTGCTCTTCTTCACTTATAGTTGCCTCATTATCTCCAGATTGTTCTCCATAATCACCAAATTGTGCATGATTTCCACCATCTATTTCAATAAACTCTGTATCTTTGGGAAGTTTAGCATCTTTTATTTTATCTATGTCTGCAACTCCATCTTTACTTCCCCATATACTTAATACCTGTTTATCGGCCTCCTCAAGTTCCTGACCTTGAGGATAGGATGCATATAAAACCAATCCTTTTATCTTTTCATCTTTTGCAGCATAATTACTTGCCATAACTCCCCCTAAGGAATGTCCACCTATAGCCCACTTATCTATCTCTGGATATAAATCAATAACTTTCTTTGCTTCATCTGGTGAAAAAATAGCAAAATTTAATGGCATTTTAACTATAATCACTTTATATCCCGCTTCAGCTATTTTTTTACACATTGGAGAATATGCTTCTGGTTCAACCTTAGCTCCTGGATAAAAAATCAAACCTTTTGTTGATGTTTCATTTTGAGGTGTAAAAGTTATATAATTATCATCATTTACTTTTATAACATCATTACTTTTAAGCGCTGCTGCTGCAACTCCTTCATATTTATATGATTTACTCATCCATAACAATATACCAGCACAAAGTACTAAAAATATTCCTATTACACATAATACAAACTTTCTTAGCTTTCTATTTTTCTTAAAATTTAAATTTCCTTTTTTCAACTAGTACCCTCCTTAAAAATTTATCATATTATCTAAAAAATTCTTGAGTAGCATAAGCTTTATCATTAAACTTTTAACTGTTATTAGATTACCTTCCAAATCATTATGATTAAAACTATACTTGTTACAAATAGTAACGATTTTCTTGTTCTCCCACACTTATTCCCCTTAATTTGTGTTTTCTTCAACTAAAATCCTTCTAACAAATATATTTTACTGGTTGATTTAATTTCTTGTATATTTTATTATATACAAAAGGTGATATTTATTCAAAGCAAATGATATCATAACATATAAGTAGGTGAGTAAATGAATAATATTTTAAATGAGGCTAATAAATGCCTTATATGTAAGAATGCTAGATGTCAAAAAAATTGTCCAATTAATACTCCAATTCCTGAAATAATAACACTTTACAAAGAAAACAACACTGAGGAAGCTGGAAGAATTCTTTTTGAGAATAATCCATTATCAGCTTTATGTGCAATAGTATGTCCTCACGAAGATCAATGTAGAGGAAACTGTATTAAAGGAATAAAAGGAGAACCTGTACGTTTTCATGATATAGAAAAAGATATTTCTACTAGTTATCTTGAAAATGTTAAATTAGAAAAACCTGGAAGTAATGGAATAAAAGTTGCTGTTGTAGGTTCAGGTCCTGCTGGTATAACAGTTGCTTTTGAATTAGCCCAAAAAGGGTATGAAGTTACTATATTTGAGAAAAATGAGAAAATAGGTGGTATTTTAACTTATGGTATACCTGATTTTAGGTTGCCAAAAACATATATTACACTTCTTGAAAAACATTTAAAGGACTTAGGCGTAAAAATTAAAATTAACTCTTTAGTAGGTCCTGTAGTAACATTGGATAAATTATTTGAAGATGGTTACAAATCAATATTTATTGGTACAGGAGTTTGGAATCCAAGAGCTTTAGGTATTCCTGGTGAAAGTTTAGGTCATGTGCATTATGCTATTGATTATTTAAGAAGTCCTAAACTATATGATCTTGGAGATAATGTAATAGTTTTAGGAGCAGGTAATGTATCCATGGATGCGGCTAGAACAGCTAAACATTATGATTCAAAGAATGTATGTATAGCTTATAGACGTGACATTGAAGATATGCCAGCAACTAAACAAGAAATTCAAGAAGCAAGGGAAGATGATATTACTTTTAGCACCTTCAAAGCCCCTGTTAAAATAGTTGATGAAGGCATAATATTAGCTGATACCAAAAAAGTTCAAAATGATGATGGAAGCACTTCTATCATTACTGTAGATAATACTGAAAAATTGTATAAGTGTGATTCTATTTTAATCGCAGTTGGTCAAACTCCTAGAAATACAATTGTAAAAAACAATCCAGGATTAGAAGTTAAAAGAGGTGGATTACTTCTAACTGATGAAAATGGACAAACAACTCGTGAAGGAGTTTTTGCTTGTGGTGATGTAGCTCATGGTGCTAGTACTGTTATTGAAGCTGTTGTAACTGCTAAGCAAATTTCTGAATCTATGGATAAATATTTAAAAATTTAATCTAGTTTTAAATATACTATAGGTGAGCTATTCAAAATACAAGTTAACTTTCCATTTTGAATAGCTCACTTTTTGTATTTTTATCTAATAAATTCTTGTGTTGCATAAACTTTGTTTCCAATTTTATATACTCCTACACCTATCCCTGAAAACTTATTAGATAAAATATTAGCTCTATGACCTGAGGAGTTCATCCAATTCTTCATAAATTGATTAGCTAAAGCATTTGGATCTGATATTCCTCCTATGTAGGCAATATTTTCTCCCCAAGCGCTATATTTAACTCCATCTTTTTGCATCTTTGCTGTTATAAGTTTTCCTTGTGGATCTTGATGACTAAAATATTTTCTATCCCCCATATCTTGAGATTTAATTCTGGCATATTTCTCCATAGTCTTGTTGTATGACAAACTTTTTACTCCAGCTTTAGCCCTTTCTTGATTTACCTTTTTAAATATTGCTTGCTCCACTTGAGCCATAAACTTATCATTAGTAGTCTTTGTAGCTGCAGGTGTTTGTTCTGGTGTAGTAGTTGTATTTGGTGTTTGACTACTATTTGATGGTTCTGTTGGTGCTTTTGTTGTTTGATCTTGGACTGGTGTTGTCGGTGCTGGTGTTACTTGCTGTTCTGATGGTGCTGTTTGTTCTGGTGTTGGTGTTGTTTCTGGAGCTGGTTCTATTAGTGTTGGTTCAGTTGTTTGGGATTGTTCTTGTAAACTTTGTTTATTTTCCTCTGTTTCTGTTACTTGAGGAACTTCTATATTATCCTTAGAATTATCTACTGTTTCTTTATTACTTTCATCTTCTTTTATGCTATTTCCTATATCTAACTGTAAATTATCATTTGTAATATTATTCAATTGTGTTTCTTCTCCAAATGCTTGCTGAAAGAAGCTTTTTACACCCTCTGTAAGATTATTATAACCACCATCAAAAAGATATCTAATTAATCCTTTTTTTCTTACTATATCCTTTTCAGTATTACTTTGCTCTGAATATGAATATCCAGTAGTACTACTCTCTAATGCATTAGTCGTAATTCCCATTTCATAAAATAATGAAACTCCAATTACTACTGCAATCAACTTCTTTTTCATTTGTACCACTCCTTTTTATTTAATTTTTATTAAATAAAATTTAATTATTTAGGTATTTAAATTAATATTACTAGTTATAGTTATATGCAATTTTCCTATTTTATTTATAGTAGATACTTTCTATCTATAAATAAATAATCCTAGTATCTATTTATATAACTTTTTTGGAATTAATTAAAAAAGAACAATATTGACTGTACTAATTCTAAATTTAAAATTTATTTATTATCCTCTTAAATTTCCTACAAACTATTTATTTTTATAAAAAAATACTCTATTTAAATTCACAAAATATGAATTTAAATAGAGTATTATATTAAAACTTTGTTATATTTCGTTTATTGATTTTAAACTTTCTTCTCCACTAATCATGTCTTTGATCTTTACTACTTTATTTAGCGCTTCATCATCACCCACTAAAATAACTTTATTAACACCTAATTTATCAGCATAATTAAGCTTTTTCTTAAGCTTTCCATCTTCAAGATATATTTGAGAAGTTTTTCCTTGGCCTTCTAATTTTCTAAAAATTTCTCCACAATATTCTAATGTATCACCTATTGGAATTATTAGATACTCTACTGGATTTTTAACTTCATATTTATCTAAGAAACCAATTTCTCCAAGAACAAAAAACAATCTAGTTAATCCTATAGAAATTCCTACTCCTGGTAAAAGCTTATCTGTATAATTTTGAGCTAGATTATCATATCTACCACCTGAACATATCGAACCATATCCTTCATTGTCAATTAAGAAAGTTTCAAAAACTGTTCCTGTATAATAATCTAATCCTCTTATTATTTTTAAATTTATTAAATATTCCTCTTCATTTACTCCTAGTATACCTAACATTTTTGTTACATTTTCTAATTCATCTACTCCAGATTTAAATTTTTCATTTTCTAAATTTAATGATTTAAGTTTTTCTATAACTTCACTGTTACTTCCTGAAATACTCATTACACCATTGATAAAATTGCTTTTCTCTTCTCCAACTAAGTCTTTAAGATTTTTTTCAAATTCTTCTTTTCCAATTTTATCGTATTTATCTATTAAAATCATTACTTCTGTTGCTTCTGTAACACCTATTTCAGTTAATATTGATGATAAAATCTTTCTATTACTTATTTGAAATTTATAATCTTTTAATCCAATAGCTTTAAATCCTTTTGATACCATACTTATAACTAAGGCATCATTACTAATACTAAGTTTTTCATTTCCTATAATATCCAAATCACATTGATAGAATTCTCTATATCTTCCTCTTTGATTCCTTTCTCCTCTATAAACTTTTCCTATTTGATATCTTTTAAAAGGGAAATTTAAATCATTGAAATATTGTGCTACATATCTAGCTAAAGGTACTGTTAAATCAAATCTTAAAGATAAATCATTACTTCCTTTATTAAATCTATATACTTGTTTTTCTGTTTCTCCAGCTGATTTTGCAAGTAAAACTTCTGATTTTTCTATTATTGGTGTATCCATTGGCAGACACCCATTTTCTGCATATACTTTTGTAATTTTATTAACTATATCATTAAATTTTTGTTGTTCTTTTGGTAGTAATTCCATGAATCCTGGTAATATACTGGGTTTCACTTTATTATTGTTCATTTCTTTCTCTCCTTTTGCTTATAAATATACAAAACCATTTTACTTTTTATCTATATATAATTAATTATTATATAATATCCTTGTTTAATAATAAAACTTTACACTAATAAGATTCATTATACAACATAATATAATTAAAATTCTACAACATAGAAACTAATGCTATTAAAAAGCTTCTATATTTTTTTTGATTGTCTCTTATATTTATTTACAAAGTTCTTTCCCTTTCTTCTACCATATTATTTAATCTCTCTATCTCTAAACGTTGTTTTTCTAATAGATTTTTATAATATATTTCTTTATTACCCCATTCTTTCCCCAAGTTGTTTATAAGCGAAGCCATTTCATCTGCACTTCCAACAATTCTGTTAAATAGTAATAAATTTGATTGTAATATTTCAGGAATTTTATCATGAGAGTATCTTAATCTATGATCTATCTCTCCATAACCTTCTTCAAATATTGTTCTTACTTGAATTTCAGCAATTACCTTTTTGTTAGTAGGATAAAATTCTACTAAATAATGAACAGAACGATAACCAGATATTCTTGAACATACCTCTATATTTAACTCTCTAAATATTTCAGTGTTATCTCCTTCTCTTACATTTGCAGTTACCTCCATAACATTCCAAGTATTCATTATAAATTCATGAATATCTTGCCATTGATCTTTAAATATATGTATAACTCTTATTCCAATTAGATCATTTATCTCATTTTTATAGTTATCTATTGTAAACTGAAAATCACTACAATACTTTTCTTTTCTATTTTCTGTTTTTCTTATTATTTTTTCTATTAATCTATCAGGATCTTTAATTCTTGACTTAACTGAATGAACCATACTTTGAGATCTAAGTATATTAGCTATAAAATCAGCTTGACTTTCATAAGAAAGTTTACACTCCATATAATCATCATAAATTTCTTTTAAATTATTAACATCTATATTGTTTTCAGTAATCTTTTCATTAATATATGGGTACTTAATAAAAAATTCTTCTATGTTAAAATTTTTTTTCATCTTTTTACCTCTTCATTATCTAAAATCATATCTATAAATAAAAGCAAGTAATGCAAATTTCAAATTTGTTTCCATTACCTGCTTTTATTATACATGTTCATTCATTAATTTACTCATACAAAAGAAGATAATAAATCAATAATTCAGTGTATTGACTTATTATTTTTGAAATACACCTTATTTAGTATAATATGCAACCCCTATGCTCCCTGGCCCAACATGTAAACCTATAATTGGTCCTATATATTGAGTAGTTACTGGAACATTTAATTTCTCTTCTAGTCTCTTAGCAAGCTCATAGCCTTCTTCTTCACAATTTATATGATGCACTATTATTTCTCCTAGTTCACTTTCATTAACGTCTGTAAGCACCTTGTTTACAATCATATCAATTGCTTTCTTTTTTGTTCTCACCTTTTCAAAAACTGTAGTTTCTCCATTTTCTACAGTTAGTATAGGTCTAATTTGAAGTATTGTCCCTAATAACGCAGAAGCTTTACCTATTCTTCCACCTTTTTTGAGATATGTTAATGTATCTGGTACAAATAAAAATCTACTATTATCTCTAACCTTTATAGCCTCACCTATTACTTCTTTAATGCTCTTTCCTTCTTTTGCAGCTCTAGCCGCTTGTAGTACTTCATATCCCATTTGCATACAATTTGTCTTTGAGTCTATGATTTCAATTTTAGCATCTGGATATTCTTCAAGAATCATTTCTTTAACTAAGTTTGAACTTGAAAATGTACCACTCATATTAGATGATAAAAATATTCCAACAACATCATTATCTTCTTTTACTTTTTCTTTGAATACATTCAATATATCCTCTATTCCTGGTTGAGATGATGTTGGTATTTGCCCTGATTCATCCATCTTCTTGTAAAATTCTTCATTATTTAATTCTACCTCTTTATAACTCTCTCCATTAAAAATAACATTTAGTGATACCACAGAGATATCATATTCTTTAATAAGTTCTTTTGGAATATAACTTGTGCTATCTGTCACTATCTTTACTGCCATATTTACACCTTAACACCTTTCATTATATTTCAATATATTCTAAATATAATTTATTTATTATTTAAAACCTCTTCTATTAGATAACCATCCTTATAGAACAACTCACCATCGGCATATATTTCTCCACCATTTCTCATATCACAAAGCATATCCCAGTGTATTACAGATCTATTTTTTCCGCCTGCTTCTGGCATAGAATCACCTATTGCCATATGAATAGTCCCACCTATCTTTTCATCAAAAAGCATATTTCTTGTGAATCTTTTTATTCCATAGTTTGTTCCAATTGCAACCTCTCCAAAGAAACTTGCTCCTTCATCTGTTTCTAATAAAGTTTTTAAAAGTTCTTCTCCTTTTTCAGCCTTAGCTGATACTACTTTCCCATTCTTTATTTCAAGTTCTATTCCTTCTATTTCTTTACCTACATAAATTCCAGGGAAAGAAAATCTTATATGTCCATTTATACTATTCTCTATAGGTGAAGTAAATATTTCTCCATCAGGAAAATTCTCTTGCCCATCACAATTTATCCACTTTCTATCCTTAACTCCTACAGTAATATCTGTTCCTTCTGATATTATGTGTAATTCACTTTTAGTATCTAAATATTTTACCCATTTTTCTTGTTCAGCACTGATTTTTTTCCATTCTGCTACAGGGTCATCTTTATCTAAAAGTCCAGCTCCATAAACAAAATCTTCATATTCATCAAGACTCATTGATGCTTCTTGTGCATCTGCAAGCGTAGGATATTGAGTTCCACACCATCTAAGTGATCCATCTCCAGTTCTTTCAGAATAGCTCTTTCTCCATCTTTTAGCTCCTATTGTAGATGCTTGCAACTTTTCTGGAGGAATATTGGTGTTATTTCTAGTATTCCTGCTCGCCCAAGCACTTAGCCATACATCAACTTCTGCTAAAACAGTTTCAAAAATAATACCTTCCTCTTTAAGTTGTTCTTCTGTAGCATACTTTAACTTTATCCTCTTAGCTTCTTCTGATTCCAATTTATATTCTACATTTCCACCAGCTTTAATAACTTCTTTTACCACTTCTGCAAGCCAAGGATTTGCCACTTCATTACAAGATACAAAAACTTTATCTCCTGATTTTACCTTCGTTGAATAGTTTACCAATAACTTAGCAAGTTTACTTAATCTTTCATCTGCCATAACTATAGCACCCACTTTCATATTATTTACAATTTTATACTCTAGTTATATTTTACTTTATTAATTTTCAATAAACAATAATTGATACAAAAACCTAAAACAATTAACTAATTATATCATAAACTTCTATATGATATTCCAACCTATAAATTATATAAATTTGTAAAATACCTTGATATATTACACAAACCGCTTTAATATATATTTATAAATTGACTTTGAATTTAGGAGATTTAAAATGAATTATATAATATTTGATCTAGAATTTAATCAAAAACATCCTGATAATAAAAATACTAAATCTCCCTCTCTAATGTTCGAAATTATTCAAATAGGTGCTTTAAAGCTTAATGAACAGTTAGAAACTATAGGTTCCTTTAATTCATTAGTTAAACCTACTGTACATACTACTATCCATCCTTATGTGGAAGATTTAACAAGTATTACTACAGCTCAGGTTAGCATATGTGAAACCTTTCCTAAGATATATGAAAACTTCTTAGACTTTATAGGGACAAATGATATAATTTGGGGAGTATGGGGATGTGATGATATAACACAATTTATAAAAAACATAAGATTTCATAACTTGTCAGATTCAAATCTGTCAAAAAAATATATTGATATTCAAAAGTATGCTTCAAAATATTGTAATTATCCTACAGGTTGTAAAATAGGTTTAAAAAATGCAGTTACTACTTTTAATATACTTAGCCAAGATGAATTTCATAATGCTTTAAATGACGCCTACTATACTTCTGAAGTTTTTAAACGAATTAATAATAAAAAAATTAGGCCTAAATTATATTCATATCCACTTACCAAAAGAAATTCCTCTATAAAAGAAACTATTAACACAGTTGCTTTAATTAATCAATTTGAAAAAATTTATAGAAGAGAAATGACTAACGAAGAAAAAGAAATCATAAAACTTGCTTATATGATGGGAAAAACTAAACAATTTATTAATGAATAAATCCCTTCTGTTATCACAAAATAGATAATGATAGGAGGTTGATAAAAATGAATACTCAAGATGATGTACAACTACATAAAATTGCAAAGGACATGATTATTGCTGGTGAACCTTTTGAAAAAATCATGGAAAAGACTCATTTAAGATTAAAAGACCTGAAAAGAATTCAAAGTGAAGAAATCGACTCTCACTTTTAATATTATTAATATTATAAAGAAGGCTAACCCAATTGGTTTAACCTTCTTTTAGCTTGTCTACTAATTATTATTGAAAATTTCTTTATCCAATTCATTAAGAGAGTTACTTACTGTAACAGCTGCAACCATTGAACCATTAACATTAAGTGCAGTTCTTCCCATATCTAAAATAGGATCTATTGCTAATATAGCTCCTGCTAATGGAAAGTATGATCCCATTCCCATACCTGATATTACAACCGAAACTGACATTATTGCTGTTCCAGGTAATCCTGCAATTCCTAGAGAACTAATTACAATTATAACTACTAACATAGCATAAAAACTAAAATCCATTGGTGTACCTGACATATTTGCAATAGTTATTGACATTAATGCTGGATATATAGCCGCACATCCATTCATTCCAATATTAGCACCTAAACTTCCTGCAAAACTTGAAATACCATTTTCAACTCCTACTTTGTTTGTTAAAGTTTCTATTGTAACTGGTAATGTTCCAAGGCTAGAACGTGAAGTAAATGCTAAGATTAATGGCTCAATAACATTCTTCACATACTTAATTGGGTTTAAACCATTCAATGCAATTATTACTAAATGAATAATGAATACTATTATAACACTTATGTATAATGCAATTATGAAATTAACTACATTTAATATAGCTGATATTCCTTTACCTGCAATTGTATTAGCTAATAATGGTATTACTGCATATGGCATAAATTTAATTACTGTCATTGCTACACTTGTCATTATTTTATAAAATGCTTCTATCAAATCTACAGCTGGTTTTATAATTTCTGAATGCTTTTTGTTTAACCTCTTAATTGCTATTCCTATAAAAGCTGCAAATATAACAACTGCCACTATATTAGCATCTGCCATAGCCTTAACTGGGTTAGATGGAAGAAGTCCTAATAATGTATCTACAAAAGAACTAACTTCTTTCATTTCTGCTTTGCCTTGTACTGATTCTGCCCCTACTCCTAATTTGAATAGACTACCAATAATAATAGCTACTATTGAAGCAATTGCTGTTGTTCCCAAAAGCACAAACATTGATCTTCCCGTAATCTTTCCTAAGCTTTGCTGCTCTTTCATATTTATAATAACTTTTAAAATTGAAAGAAATACTAATGGAACAACTAACATTTTTAATAAAGACATAAACCCATTACCAAATAAGCTATACCACTTTATCACTTCTGATATCCATTTAACCTCTGATACATCATTTGGAAATCCAGCAACTAGTTGAATAACTAATCCAAGAATTAGTCCTATAAGAGTAGATATTATCATACGTGTTGAAAACTTAAACTTTTTCTTCTCTAATATTCTAGCTCCAAAAAATATTCCTATTAAAATCACTATAAATAATATCGTATTAATGCTAGTAAGCATAATAAAATTTGTAAAAAATGTACTATCCATAATTCTCCTCCTATTGTTTTATTTAACTCATATATGTTATATAAGTTTAGTATGTATTAAATAATAACAGTTCTCATTATTCATGTCAATGTAAATATATTACATAATAATAAAAGAGCATATCAGAGATATGCTCTTTTATTATTTAGTTATTTATCTTTATATCCATTAACAACTACATCTAATTTTCCTGTCTCAGGAGATATTACCAATCCATGTACAATAATATCTTTAGGAATTAAAGGATGATTTTTTATTTGCTCAACACTATCTTTTATAGATTCTTCAATAGAATGAAATCCTACTAACCACTTTTCAACATCGATTCCAGAATGAAATAATGTATCTATGACATCATTAGATATCCCTCTATCTGTCATTTTTTTAATTAATTTACCTGTGTCTAAGTTACACATACCACATCCATGGTGGCCAACAATTAAAATCTCATCAACATTAAATTCATATATAGCTACCATAATACTTCTTGTTATACTTCCAAATGGATGCATTATTGCAGCCCCTGCATTTTTTATAATTTTAGCATCTCCATTTTTAAGATTCAAAGCTTTTGGTAATAAATCTGTCAATCTAGTATCCATACAAGATACAACAACTATTTTTTTATCTGGATTTTTTGACGTTGCATACTGTTCATAAGTTTTGTCTTCAACAAATTTACTATTATAATTAAGTATTTCATCTAGTTTTCGCATAAAAACACCACCCCAATAATATTATTTTTATTATTATATCACAACTAAAAATAATATCTAGCTTAATTTAACAACAATGGACTCTAACTTTTCTGATAGATTTATTAATTTTATAGTTATCTCTTTAATTTCTTCCATGGAATTATATTAGCAAAAAGTAGAGTTTCCCCTACTTTTTTGACTAACATTAATAATTTATTTTTTTGCAGTAGCTATAAAAATGTCGGTTTCTGTATATTCTCCTTTACTAGAATATCCTTTTGCCTGTAATCCAGTATTTTTTATAGAAATATTTTTAAATCCACTATTATCTAGCCACTTCATTATTTGATTATTGCTAAAGCCTAACCACTCATCATACATTTCAATCTTAGCCCATTCCCCACTGTGTTCATAAACATCAGATATTATTAAATTGCCTCCCTTTTTTAAAACTCTGTACATTTCTTTCACTGCTTTTTCAGCATCAACCACATGATGTAATGCCATATTTATAGTTATCACATCAATAGATTCATCAAAAATAACTAATTCATCTAAAGATGACTTCACAGGATATACATTTTTGTACCCTTTCCTTATACTTTCTTTTTTTAATTCTCTAAGCATATTAATAGATTGATCTATTGAAAAAATTATACTTGGATTTTTAGCAGCCAATCCTAATGATATGAATCCTGTTCCACATCCAAAATCTCCAACTACTTTATTTTCAATGTCTGCATTTTCTAATATTTTTTCTCTAAGCTCATCCCTAAAATATTCACTTCTAATTTCATTCCACTTAGGAGCTATGTCATCAAAATATTGTTTTGAACTCATATAAAATTTCCTCCTTTAAAAAATAAAAAACTCCTACCTCTAAATTATAGAGGCAGAAGATATTCCGCGATTCCACTCTAATTACTATTAAAAAACCTCTAATAGTATCTCATAACTCTAGTACATATAATACTATGCCTCTATAACGGGAGTTCCCGCTGCTATCTACTAATATTTTCAAAGCAGTGCTCAAAGACGCATTCACATAACTTCCATTTAAAGTCTTTTTCAGCCTTGAAGACCTTTCTCTGGTAATTTTCATTATGGTACTATTTCTTCTCAATGCATATTAACTTATATTTCATATAGGTTTTATATCTTATATTAATATACTATACTAATCTTTTAATTTTGTACATTTTTTTGAATATTTTTTACAAATTATTTCAATCATAGAAAAATTAAGAGTTTAAAGCTTCAACTTTAAACTCTTAATTTTATATTAATTCTTTTCTAATAAAACTATTTTTCTCAACTTTGAATGGTATTTTAATTTTACACATCATTCCTGGATGTGGACAAGATTCTATATTTTCTCCATCTTCATTATATAAGTTTTCAACAACAAACGATTCTCCTACTGAATTTGGAGATAATATTTCAACTCTATCTCCCAATACAAACTTATTTCTTTGCCTACATAGAGCAATTTGATTTTCTTCATCATATTCATGAACAATAGCTACCACATCATATTCTCTAACATGATCATTAGTATTATATATTATTCCTTCAGTTTTAGGCTCATTAAAGAAAAATCCTGTATGATATTCCCTATGACTTACTTTATACATTTCATCAAATAATACCTTTGGCAATTCATAATTTTCAGGATTACTGTAATACAAATCTATAGCTTTTCTATATGCATTTACAATTATAGCTACATAATATTCACTTTTATTTCTTCCCTCAATTTTTAACGATGTTATTCCTGCCTCCATAAGTTCTGGAATATACTCAATCATACATAAATCTTTTGAATTCATAATATATGTTCCATGTGAATCCTCTTCTATTGGAAAATATTCATTTTCTCTCTTTTGCTCCATTAAAGAATATTTCCATCTACAAGATTGTGCACATGATCCTCTATTAGAATCTCTGCTTGCCATGTAACTTGAAAGCAAGCATCTTCCAGAGTAAGAGATACACATTGATCCATGTACAAATACTTCAAGTTCTAACTCTGCTGAAATATTTTCACGTATTTCTTTAATCTCTTTAAGGGAACATTCTCTAGCTAAAACAACACGTTCTGCTCCAAGACTTTCCCACATATTACATGCTTCATAGTTAACTGTATTGGCTTGTGTGCTTATATGTATTGGCAAATTACTATATTTCTTTACCATTGAAAATACTCCAAGATCTGATACTAAAACAGCATCAATACCTATTTCCTCAAGTTTTTTTAAAAACTCTGGAAGTTTATCTAGTTCTTCATTTCTTGGCATTACATTTATCGTACAATACATCTTCTTCCCTAAATTATGAGCTATTTTAACTCCTTCTTTCATATCTTCATATGAAAAGTTTTTAGCTGCTGCTCTTAGAGAAAAAAGTTCTCCACCAAAATAAACAGCATCTGCACCATATTGAAATGCTATTTTTAATTTTTCTAAACTTCCTGCTGGAGCTAAAAGTTCTGGCTTTTTAAATTTACTCTTCATCATTTATTCATCCTTTTATCATTTAGATTATTGTTTGTTTTTATACTATATATAATGTTCTAACTTATATACTTATTTTTTACATATTATATATTAAACTAACGGTAATATAATTGCAAAAGTAACTTTAACTATATCTATTTTTATCTAAAATATCTAATATATTTTTATTATTAATTATTACCCTTGGAATCTTAATTTGATTTTTAGATACACCTTTTTTAATTAGAAATTCTCTTATTAAATTAAATGTTTTTGGATATAAAATCACTACCTTAACCATTCCTAATTTATTATTGTTTCTAGCTCTATCATACGCTAAATTTGAATTTCTAAGTTCCCTATCTAAAATATCTTCTAATATTTTTTTTGAAGGTTGTGTTCTATTCTTAAATTCAAAATAAAATATATATCTACCAGGAGTAATTGAATTATCTGGCTCAGTAGTGTAATCTACTATATTTAAATCTAATTCCTTCATTGTATTTCTTATTGAACTTGTTAAGTGTTCTTCATTGGTTTTTTCAGCTACCATATTTAAAACTTGATTTTTTCTATATAAAAATTCAATTTCTGGAGAATTATTATAAAATCCAACTACTTTAACAACATCTCCTATTCTATATCTATATAATCCATTATAACTTGTAACAACTACCTCATATTTTTCACCTAATTTTAATTCATCTAAACAAAAGGTTGATGTGAACTTTTTATCTGAATCCTTACTTGGAATAAATTCATAAAATGCAGTATCAGGAACAAGTACATATCTTATTTTATCTACATAGGGATTAATTCCAATCATAGCTTCAGTTGCACCATAGGCTGGTGAGTATATAGGTAATGAATCAGTATAATAATTTACTTTATCATTATAGATTGAAAAATTACCTCCCGTTACTGTACTAATATAAGCAACCCTTGGCCATATTCTCTTACATATACCTTTAAAGCCTTTATCAAACTCTTCTTTTAATTTATCTGCTCTACTAGTATCTGGAGTTAAATATTTTTTCAATTTACTCCTTATGCTTTCATCTATATTTAACTTCTTATTAATCTCGCCCTTTCTTATATCAATGACTAACTCCTCATGTCTTTCTTCCAGAACTCTAAATAAATCTAAAACACTTGAAACAAAAACACCACTTATATATAGGAGTCCTATTTCCTCTAATGCAAATAAAAGATGCAAATATATTGAAGCATCTTTATCTTTTATTTCCATAACTTCTATTGGGGAAGTGTATAAATAAGAATATATACTTTTTATTCCTTTCATTCCACCTGAAGTAGCAGAACAAATAGGAATCCCTCCTTTAGTATAAGTTGTCATAACCATATCTGATATCATTAATCCTTTTCCATAATTCCACTTATCTTTGAAATTGTCATATGAAAATCTAATAATAAGTAATGCCATATATTTTGCAACAACTTGTCTACTTCTCTTTGTACATGGAATTAGCTTTTGCTTTCCTGTAGTTCCTGATGTATGTCCAAAGTACAGTATATCATCGCTAGTTAATATATTCTTTTCTCCATTAGCCATTCTTTCTATATAATTATCATAATCTTTATATTCACTTATTGGGACCTTTCTTTTAAAGTTGTCTATAGACTTTATATTTTGAAATCCATACTTAATTCCAATTTCACTTTTAGAATTTGATTTTAATATCTTCTGTAAAATTTCTTCATTAACATTTCTAGAATCCTTTGTTATTTTATTAAAGTTATTTTTAAGTTTTCCTCCAGCAATAATAGCAAATTTATAAAGTGCTTTGCTTATTAAACTCATACATATACCTTCTAAATATTTCTCTTCAATAAAATGTATGATAAAATTTTATATTTATTTCTAAGCCTAGAACCATTTTTTCTTTTTAAAATAAATTACAGAAATTAAAACTATAATTATACTTACACAAATCAATATAGGATAACTATACGGATAATCAACTTCTGGCATTTTTAAATTCATTCCATACCATCCAACAATTAATGTGAGAGGTAAAAATATAGTTGTTACTACAGTAAATACTTTCATTAAATTATTTTGATTTATATCCACTTGTGCTTGATAAGCTTCTCTAACTTGACTCACATAATCTCTTAAGTTAATTACATTAGAATATAATCTATTAACCCTATTTGTAAGCATTCTAAACGATTTAATAGTTTTTTTGTCTATTAATCCATTTTCATTTTCTTCTATTCCTTCTGCTATATTGCAAAATTGCTCATAATATCTTTTAAGTTTTAATAGTTTTTTTCTTAATATCATTATTTCTTTAAGGCATTCATTATTAATTGAATTAAAAAGTCCTTCTTCTAATTCAGAAATTTCCTCTTCTATATTTTCTAGGACATATGTATCTTCAACTGTAAGTTTATCAAGGAAAAGATCAAGAACTCTACCTATGCTTAAAATATTTTTATTTCCTTCAAAGAGATTTCCTATATATTTAGTAATTATTTCTTCATCATTACAAATAAACATCAAAATATTACTATTAAAATAAATGCAAACTCTCTCTGCATCACTTAATGGATTATTCATATCAGGAATCATTAATGCCATATAATCAAATCCAAAATGACTTTCAAATTTTGATGTTATCCCATTAATGCATTGTGATACTAATTCCTTATCCATTCCAATCTTGTCACTTACATTATCTAATTCTTTAAAATTACAAATGTAAATATATTTATTGTTTTTATCACTATTAAAGTTATCCCAACTATCTTTTTGCAAAATATTATCCTTTAAACTATATATCATTCTTATCACCTAATTTTTATTATGTTTTATTAGAAATAGTATCATAAAAGCTTGTTTAAAACAACATTAGTAAAAAATAAAAAATCCTTTATCACCGCTTTAGCTATATATGATAAAAGATTCTTTAAATATTAATTTTATATATTTATAATAATTCTTCTACACCTATTTAATAGATTTACAATACGTTGTAATTTCATTAGCTACCTTCATTCCAGTATTTACTGCTCCCTCTATCCATCCATGTGTTAAAGATATATGTTCTCCAGCAAAGTATATTCTATTATTATATTCAGGTATTGACATTGAATATGAAAAGTTAGCTTGTTGTTCAGGAGTAAAATAACAAAATGCTCCATAAAATCCTTCCTCTGTATTCCATTGAACAGTTTTATGCATTTCTACAATTTTATCAAGATATCCTCTTTGAAATCCATGTACAGCTTCTAGTTGTCTCTTTATTTCTTCAAACCGTATTGTATCATCTAAATTTCCTAAACGTGTAGCATCTTGTCCAATGCTATAGGACGCAACCAAAGCCCCTGGCTCCATATATGAATTATTATTTTTACTATTTATTAATTCATGATATCCTGGATACCAAATAGTCTGAATTGGCAAATCTGTAACTGATCCTCCCCCAACTATTTTTTCTTCTACACCACCTCTTTCCCAAAAACGCTCATTACACATAAAAATTGTTTTTTGAGATGAAACATAATTAACTTCTTTAATTGCTTGCATTTTTCCATTACTAAACATAGGATATATACGTATATTGCGAAGACTAGAAAAAGGAATTGCACAGATAATAAAATCAAAATCTTGAAATAGAACTTGTGATGTTATTTTATCTTTATACTCAAGAGTAACTTTATTATTTTTTTTATATATTCCTGTTACAGTTTTCCCACTTTTCAAATCTACATTTCCTAAATATTTTTTATCAATGTTAGGATACTCCTTTGGATTTTTTGACATTAAGGAATAATAAAATGAAAGAGGTAAATTGGTTGCTCCTCCAACAATTTCATATCTAAATGCAGAATCTACAGTATACTCTTCCTGAAGATTTTCATAGTAACTGTTATAATAAAATGCACCTAAGAAAGGGATAATTCCTGAAACTAATTCAATAGCCCCCTTACTCACTTCCATTTCTTCAAGAACCCTGCGTATTCCAAGTCTTCCATAACACTCAATAGAGTGTGAATATTTCTTTTTTACTTGTAATATCTCTTTTCTTACCGATGTCTCTAATTTGTAAATATTACTCCCTAATGAATTTCCTAAAATCTTTTGCCATGGTGTATTTTGTTCTTTTGGAGTTAATTGAAATTCAGGATAAATATTTCTCATCACACTTTTACCTTCTGGATCGTTCCTAGCATGTTTATTTCTTATATATATTATTCCATTTTTATTGCTCTGAATAAAGGGTCTTGTCCTTAATCTAAAAAGATTAATATAGTGCCATGTAGTTTCATGAATAACTGGAATACGCATAGCCCCAAATTCTCCATAATATCTTTTCTCTCTATCAAAATAATAGGTGTAAACCCTACCACCAATACGATTTTTTTGAGTTTCAAAAATTGTAATGTCAAAACCAAGTTTTCTAAGTTCAAAAGCAGAACTTAATCCTGCAAGACCTCCTCCAATTATTCCAACTTTAATTCCTCTAAATTCTCCAGGATTTCCAATTGTGGTGATATCTTTTGGTGGACTTAAAAGTTCTATAATATTATTATAATCTTCATTACGTTTTACTTCATCTAGTGCTATTTTTATCATAGTATGTCTTTCTAAATCTGTAGGATTATCTGGCTGATCATATCTGAGAAAATTGAGCAATAAATTCACCCCTTTTGCTTATAATATCTGGTAATTCATTATATGATAAGTATATTGCTACATTTTTAGAATCATACTAGCTTTCTCATTAATCCCTTAAAATAAAATATCAAAAAATTAATGCAATTCTAACCAAACTAAAACTGCTATTACAAAATATAAATTTACATTTAATTTTGTAATAGCAGTTTATAATTTATAGAAATGAATTTGTCTAACTATTTAATTGTTACCAAAAGCTTTATCATAATCTGCTAAAAACTTTTCAATACCTTGGTCTGTTAATGTGTGTTTAGTCATCTGAATTATAACACTATATGGAATAGTTGCAATATGTGATCCTGCCATAGCAACATCAAGTACATGCATTGGATTTCTTACACTTGCTGATATTATTTCAGTTTTAATATCATGTACTTTAAATATTGCTACAATTTGCTTTATTATATCTATACCTGGATTTCCTATATCATCTAATCTTCCTAAAAATGGACTTACATATGTAGCTCCAGCTCTTGCTGCTAATAATGCTTGAAGTGGTGAAAAGATTAACGTTACATTTGTCTTTATTCCTTCTCTTGATAGCACACTTACTGCCTTTAATCCTTCTTCACACATTGGTATTTTAATCACTATATTTTTATGTAATTTTACTAGTTCCCTTGCTTCTACTATCATTTTCTCTGATTCTAGACTAATAACTTCTGCACTTATTGGTCCATCAACTATTGAACAAATTTCTTCAACTACTTCTTTTAAATCTCTTCCTTCTTTAGCTATTAATGATGGATTTGTTGTAACTCCAGCTAATACTCCTAATTTGCTCGCTTCTCTAATTTCTTCAACATTGGCAGTATCAATAAATATTTTCATTTTATTCACTCCTCGTTTTAATCTATATTTCTAAATTAAATTTCTATTTTGCTATGGTTTCTTTTACTACTCTAACTATTTCATCATCTGTTAATTTGTATTTCTCCATTAATTCATCTGGTGTTCCTGATTCACCAAAAACATCTTTAATACCTATCTTTTTTACTGTTGTTGGATGTTTATCACACACTAAACTAGAAACTATAGCCCCAAGTCCACCAATTATTGAATGTTCTTCTGCAGTTACTATAGCCTTAGTTTCCCTAGCAGCTTTTAAAATTATTTCTTCATCAATTGGCTTAATTGTTGAGATATTTATTACTCTTGCACTTATATTTTCTTTTTCTAATTTTTCTGCTGCCTTAATAGCTTTTTGAACCATCATACCTGTAGCTATTATTGCTACATCATTTCCTGATTTAATTTCTACACCTTTACCAATTTCAAATTTATAGTTATCATCGAATATATCTTCTGTATTACATCTTCCAAATCTTAAATACACAGGCCCTTTAATTTCAGCAGCTGCATAAACAGCTGCCATTGCTTCTTTATGATCTGCTGGTACTATTACTGTCATATTTGGTAGTGCACTCATTAGCGCAATATCTTCAATTGATTGATGTGAACCCCCATCTTCACCTACAGTTATTCCTGCATGAGTTGCTGCAATTTTCACATTCATTTTTGGATAACATATTGAATTTCTTATAACTTCAAAAGCTCTTCCTGTTGCAAACACTGCAAATGTACTTGCAAATGGTATCTTCCCAACATTGGCTAATCCTGCTGCTACTCCCATTAAATTTTGTTCAGCTATTCCTATATTAAAAAATCTATCACTAAATTTTGATTTAAAATCATTTGTTTTTGTAGACTTTGAAAGGTCTGCATCTAAAACCACAATATCTTCATTCCTATGTCCTAGTTCAACTAATGCCATACCATATGATTCTCTTGTTGCTTTGCCCATAATTAAATTCCTCCTATTTACAAATATCTTCTATTGCTTTTTCTTTTTGTTCTAAATTAGGCGCTTGCCCATGCCATCCTGCTTGATTTTCCATAAAACTTACTCCTTTACCTTTTACAGTTTTAGCAATAATAACTACAGGAGCATTTTGTGCCTTATCCGCTTCATAAAAGGCTTTATTCAATTCTTCAAAATCATGTCCATCACATTCAATTACTTTCCATCCAAAACTTCTCCATTTTTCATCTAATGGACTTATTCCCATAACCTCTTCGTTTTTTCCATCAATTTGGAATCCATTATGGTCAATTATTGCAACTAGATTATTTAATTTATAATGAGCTGCACACATTGCTGCTTCCCATACTAAACCTTCTTGAAGCTCTCCATCTCCTAAAACAACATAAACTTTTGAATCTTTATTCTTTAATTTTAATCCTAACGCCATTCCTACAGCATTTGAAATTCCTTGACCTAATGATCCAGTAGATACATCTACTCCTGGAATATTTTTGGCATCAGGATGCCCTTGAAGTAAAGCTCCTATCTTTCTTAACTTTATTAGCTCATCTTTACTAAAGAAACCTTTCTCTGCTAAAGTTGCATAAAGTGCAGGAGCTGCATGACCCTTACTTAATACAAATCTATCTCTATTATCCTTTTGAGGTTCGTTTACATCAACCCTCATTTTTTCAAAATATAAATAGGTAATGATATCTGTACATGATAGAGCTCCACCTGGATGTCCTGACTTAGCCTCATATATCATTTCAATAATACTCTTTCTAATCTCTTTTGACTTATTAAACAGAACTTCTTTATCCATTCTTTTAACCTCCTGCTTTTATAATAAATTCTTATTTATAACCTTAGGTTTTTCTTCTTGCCTAAATATTATCATATGTTTTCGAGTTAAACAACTTTTTCTCATCTTTTGCACATTTGTTCATTTTCTTTTTCTAATACAACTATTTTTATTGAAAAAAATCTATTTGTTTAATATAATTGTATTAACATTTGTTCAAAATTTTATTTTTTTCTCAACGCGAGGTGATACTAATGAAAGATTATGACAATTTAAATGAAAATGAAAAATTATTTCTTTTATCTGAAGTTGCTAGTTTATATTACAACCACAATATGACTCAATCTGAAATTGCAAGTAGAATCTTTACTTCTCGATCCAAAATTTCAAGACTTTTGAAAGAAGCTAAAGATAAGGGAATAGTTCAAATTAACATAAATGAACCTTGGGAAAGATCTATTGATTTAGAAGACCAAATCATGAGTATGTTTCATCTAAAAGATATTAGAGTACTCAACACCAAGAATTCTTTAGATGATGAAATTCCTTCCAAACTAGGGAGACTTGGAGCATATTACTTAGAAAATATTATAGATAAAAATACTATACTTGGAGTTTCTTGGGGGAAAACTATTTCTAACACTATAAATTTTTTAAATAATAGCAAAAACATACCATTAACAGTGGTTCAAATTATGGGGGCAGCTTCTAAGAACAATCCTGAAATAGATGCAATAGATTTAACTAGGAGAATTGCTCAAACTTATGGTGGAAAATATCATTATTTATATGCACCACTTTATGTTGAGGATATAAGTTCTAAAGAAACATTAATTAAAGATCCAATAATAGCTGATACTTTAAACTTAGCTAAACATTCAAATATTGTACTTACTGGGCTTGGTACTGTTGATAATGAATCTGAAACAACATTATGGCGTGGTTACCTTAATAGCTATACAAGGCATCATCTTCAATCAAAAGGCGCTGTAGGTCATATCTGTGCACATTTTATTGATATGAATGGAAATAAAATTGATCTTGATATTGATAAAAAGTTAATTGGGCTTGACCTAGACGATTTAAAAAATATCGAAAATGTAATCTGTATAGCTAGTGGTGAAAATAAATCTAAAGCACTTTTAGGCGCTTTAAGAGGTGGTTACATAAAAACCTTAATAACTGATGATAAAACAATACTCAAACTACTTCAATATAAAAATATTTAATAAAAAGGAGTTTTAACTATGACAAAAATTTTACCTTCTGTACTATCTGCTGATTTTTTGAATCTAGGTTCTCAAATACAAGAACTTGAAAAAAATAATATACAAACAATTCATATAGATATAATGGATGGCCAATTTGTTCCTAATATTTCTTTTGGTTTTCCAATACTTCAAGCAATACGATCTTCAACAAATTTAACTTTAGATGTACATCTTATGATTAATAATCCAGGTAATTTTATTAAGGAATTTGTAGATTATGGTGCAGACATCATCACAGTACACTATGAAGGAAATTACCACTTACATAGATTAATACAACAAATAAAATCTTATAATATTAAAGCAGGTATAGCAATAAATCCAGCTACTCCAGTAAGTTCACTAAAACACATAATTCATGATATAGATTTAATTCTAGTTATGGGTGTTAACCCTGGATTTGGTGGTCAATCTCTTATTCCATTCACATTAAATAAAATCCAAGAACTTTATTTACTTAGAAAAGAACTAAATTTGTCTTTTAATATTAGTGTTGATGGCGGTGTTAAATCTAACAATTATAAAGAACTAGTAAAAGCTAGAGCTGATTTATTAGTTGTTGGATCTGATGTATTTAAAAACAATGATATTACAAAAAATATAAATGCATTTCTAAAATAATACAATGACTGTAGATAATTATTTTTCTACAGTCATTTTTTATACTATTTAATCTCTTCTAATGCCTCATTAAAGTTTTTATCCATAAACTTTCTTGCATCTATTATTACATCTTTCCAGTTATCATTTCCAACATACCAAAATTCTGCAACATATTTTCTTACCCCAATTAACCATGCAGTTTTAATCATTTCTTTAAAGTCAACATGCCCTGTTCCAAAAGGAATTTCCCTAAACTTGCCTGGAACAGTTTCCTTTAAATGCATTGCACTAATATGCCCCTCACCAATTTTTAAATCATCCAATACATTTTTATTATACATAACTGCTGCATTTTTTATATTTCCACAGTCTGGATAAACTTGAAGATATGGTGATTTTATTTCATTTACATAATACATTGCTTTTTCTACTGTATTCATAAATTCTGTTTCCATTGTTTCAAAAGCTAAAATTACTCCTTTTTTTCCTGCAATTTGAACACTTTTAGCTAAATTCTTTTTGAACAACTCTCTAGTTTCTTCTGTTGATTCTTCATAATATACATCATAACCTGCAATTTGAATTATTCTAACCCCTAAATCACAAGCTAAATCAATTGCCTTCTCCATTATTTCTAATCCACGATTTCTAACATTTTCATCACTACTACCTAAAGGATATTTCCTATGCCCACTAAGGCACATAGTTCTTATAGGAAGTCCTGTTTCCATCATCGCCTTAACAATTTCAAGCCTTTCTTCTTTTGACATATCTAACCTACTAAGTTTCTCATCTGTTTCATCCACACTTATCTCAAGAAAATCAAAACCTGCTTCCTTAGCATATAATAACTTTTCTCTCCAGGTTAACTCAATAGGCATTGACTTTTCATAAAGTCCTAACATATATTCCTTCATAATAATCACCTGCCTTATTCTTTATTTTTTTGTCCATAATAAGCATTTGGTCCATGTTTTCTCATAAAGTGCTTATTTAATAACATTTGTGGCATTGAATCTACTGAAGAATTTGTAATTAGTTCTGTGTTAAAAGCCATCATTGCTACTTCTTCTAGTACAACTGCATTATGTACAGCATCAAAAGCATCCTTTCCCCAAGTGAAAGGTCCATGATTTTTTACTAATATAGCTGGCATATGATCTGGATTTATATCTTTAAAAGTTTCAGTTATTACAACTCCAGTATTATGTTCATAATCATTTTCTATTTCCTTTTTTGTCATATCTCTAGTACAAGGAATTTGTCCATAGAAATAATCAGCCTGAGTTGTTCCATAAGCATTTATACCTTTACCTGCTTGGGCAAAAATTGTTGCCCATCTAGAATGAGTATGAACCACTCCACCTATATTTTTAAAATCATTATATAATTTAACATGTGTTGCTGTATCAGAAGAAGGATTCAATTTTCCTTCAACTACCTTACCTTCAAGATCTACTACCACCATATCATCAGCAGTCATATCGTCATATTCAACACCTGAAGGCTTAATAATTATAAGTCCAGACTCTCTATCAATTGCTGAAACATTCCCCCAAGTAAATGTTATTAATTTATATTTTGGAAGAAGCATATTTGCTTCATAAACTTTTTTCTTTAAATCTTCTAACATACTATTCACTCCACTCTACAAATTTCTAAACTGTCTGTTTAGAAAAATAATTAAATTTACGCTTTTGTTACTTTATACACTGCCGCTTTATTTTCTGTATGATTAGCTGATACTATCAAATCACAGTCTTCCAAATTTATTACTGCCACATTAGCTGGACCAGCACCCTTTTCTATAATTGTTTCTTTGCATTTTCCATCAACCCATTGTACATAGAACAATTCAGCATCTTTACGTCTTACACCACCAACAAAGGTTGGTACACCACAAAGCGTTGTTCCTACTAAAGTATGAGCGAAGTCAATTTCATATGGATATACATAAATTTCAGTATATTTTCCATCAATAAGTTTATAAATTTTTATTGAATTTCCATGAAAAGGTTCAATTGTCATTAACTCATCTTCACCATCACTATCTAAATCACACCAAGCAACTTCACCAATTTGGCCACTCATTAGCTGCTTAACTTCCCATTCCTTATCCTTATAAGGAATAATCTCAAATACTCCTTCATCTGAGCCAATAGTTCCTTGAGGCTTTCCATTTACCATATGACGTGTGTATCCATGATTTTTAAACAATCCATTCTTAAGAACTTTAAGTTCCAATCCATCAGTTGGTACTTGTGATAATTTAGCATAATAAATTGTTCCTGGATGGCTCCAGTCATCTTTTGAAGCTTTTTCATCAGCTATAGTTGCACATATAACATAAATTTCTCCATCAACATCCCAAACATCAAACCGATGTAAATATGGCAACTTCACAACTGTCTCAGTCACCCATTCTCCATCTACTAAATGTCCCCATACTAATTGAGCACTGCTTGGAGTTTCTTTTAAATAAAAATCTCTAACAGCTAAGAACTCATTTTGACGATTTGGAATAGGAATGATTGACATACAACCTCCACCGTTCTCCCAAACAGTATGGCGATAATTAAAATCTTTACCACTATAAGAATAACAAGGATATCCTTTTTCTTCAGAAGCCACTAATAAATGTAATTCCCCATCAATTTCAATTGAACTTGCTGAATATGCACGATACATTTCATCTAAATTCTTTTTTTCTATCTTCATATCTACATTCACCTCAATAATTACTTTAATTTATACTATAAAAAACAATATTATTTAAATTTCATTCAAAAAGAAATAACTTACCATATTAAATTTGTAGGATTTATTAAAACCCATCTGTGTTTTAACAAATCCTACAAATTATTTTTTATCAACTATATTTTCAACTATCTTCTGTTCAATTTCTTGTTCTGACAAAAGATTTTTAAGTCCAATAATTATTGTTCCTGTTTTTTCAGCTTGAGCAAAATTATTTTTAAGAGCTTCTGAACAAAATACTACGTCATAATTTGACGCTTGTGTTTTAGCTTCCCCTACACTACTATGGTGTATTTGCACCTCTATATTAAGTTTTTTAAATATTTTCTCAATCTTCATTTTTATTATTTGACTTGATCCCATTCCATTTCCACATGCTGCGATTACTTTTAACATAACTCTATACCTCCAAATTTTTTTATTTAAGAACTAAGATTTAATAAATAACTAAACCTTAGTTCTGTATGTATTAATTAAATATAATTTTTAATCTTATTCTTTAACCATATCTTTTGCATATGCTTCATAATCCTCAGTAACTGAGAAATAATGCTTTTTATTTTTCATATATTGAAGTTGTGGTATAGCAAGCATTAATATAATAGCTACTCCTACTCCTATATATCCACCATATTTCATCATCACCCCAACTACTGGCCATACTGTATCCCAGTCAAAGTTTCCATGCCATCCACCATATTGTGCTGTTTGGAAGAAATATGCCGCAAAAGCTCCTCCTGCAACTTGAATCATACCTGAAATAAACGGAATAATCATGGCTGCCTTTAATCCGCCCCTCTTATTCGCATATACTGCAAATGTTGCATTATCAAAGAATACAGGAACGAATCCAGTAATTATTAATACTGGGCTTTTGAATACAACAAGACCTAATATTATAAGTAATTGTCCTAATGCTCCAAATATAAATCCTATTGTTATAGCATTTGCATGACCAAATCCATAAACTGCTGCACAATCAACAGCTGGAACTGAACCTGGTAATATTCTGTTTGAAATACCTTGGAATGATACTGTAAGTTCTGAAACGAACATTCTTACCCCAAGTTGTAATATACTTAAGTAAACTGCAAAGTTTAAGGATTTTTCCATTATATAGAATCCAAAATTTCTATTTGCTGCAAAACCTTTGTCTATTTCATGCATTAAATCTGATCCTAGTATTCCCATTATTACACCAAAGAAAATCATCATTAGAATACCTGTTGCGACAACGTTATCATTGAATATTGAAAGAAATCCTGGGAGTTTTAAATCTTCTATCTTCTTCCCTTTATTTCCAAACTTTTTAGCAACTTTATCTGTTAACCAAATACCAAACATTTGTTGATGTCCAATTGCAAATCCACCACCTTCAGTTAATTCTTGAGTTGCCTCAACTGTAAGGTTAGAGGAAATTGACCAATAAGTTCCAAGTAACAAGCCTAATAATATTACTGCTTTCATATCTGGAATACCAGGGAAACAGAACAATACCATCCATAAAGCTGTAGAAGATTGTTGAACCATTATATGGCCTGTTATAAATACTGTACGAACTTTAGTCCATTTTCTAAGTAATACTAAGATAATATTAAATATAAATGCTATAAGTAAAACTACCATCATAAGTGAAAATGATCTACCTGCTTTTTCTATAGCAGTTTGTGCTGCTGTTTGACCAAAGTATGGATCTATAACTGCTGCTGTTAAGTTGAATCTATCTTTAAGTCCTGCTAATATTGGTCTAAAGTTACTTACCAATCCACCTGCTGCAACATTCAATATTAAATAACCAACTGTTGCTTTTATGAACCCTGCTATAGCATCATAAAACGGTTTCTTTAAAAGCAAATAACCTATTAATACAATAAAACCTATGAAAAATGCCGGTTGAGTAAGGATATTTGTTTGGAAAAAGCTCCAAATTCCTAAAATAATGTCCATTTTTACACCCTCCAATATCTTTATTCTTATGTTGATTAAATATAAAGAGAGAGAATATATGCTTTTTAAAATAAATGCATATTTTTTTATTTCATCATTATTAAAAAGCACATATTTTTCTCAATGAATTCCCTTTTATTATTAACTTTTTTAAACTAAATCCTTGATGTCATCATAACAATGAGATTCTAACAATTTTTTAACTATTTCTTCATTTTCAATAAATCCAACTAACTGCATAAGATTATTCATGTGCTTTTCATTATCTGTTGACGCTAACACAAAAAACAACTGTGCATCATGTTCTGGATCATCACTGAAATGAACAGGTCTATCTGTTTTCATAAAACAGATTGCTGTATCTTTAACTCCTTTTCCTTCTTGAGCATGTGGTATACATATATTTGGTGCAATAACTATATAAGGCCCATGTTTTTTTACAGAACTTATAATTTCATCCACATACTCTGGAAGAGCTACTCCTTCTTCTATAAGAGGCTGAACTGCTGCTGCAACTGCATCCTCCCAATTATCAAAACCTTCATGAAATGAGTATCTTTTTTTCTCTAATAATTCTTTAAACATAATTCCCCCCCTTAAATTAAGATTTTTTTAATTATAGTAAAGACTTAAATGGTAAATCTGGTTCTATCGCAAATGCATCATGGAAACCTCTATCATGATGGTATTCCATATTATCTTTATCATTTGGATAAACAAATTTTCCGCCAACTTCCCATATAAATGGTTTAAATTGATATTTTAATCTATCTTTTTTCATATTCCATAATACAATGATTTCTTTTGGGTCAGCCATGAAATTAGTCCATATATCATGATGGAATGGAATAACTACTTTTGTATTTAAACATTCAGCCATTCTTAACATATCTACGGAAGTCATCTTATCAGTCATCCCTCTTGGATTTTCACCATATGACCCTAATGCAACATCTATCTTATGTTCATTTCCATGTTTCGCATAATAATTTGAATAATGAGAATCTCCACTATGGTATAGATTTCCTCCTGGAGTTTTAATTAAATAGTTTACTGCTAATCTATCCATATCTTGTGGCATTTTATCTTTTAAAATAACTCCTTGTGGTGCTGTAACAAGTTCAGTACGATCAAATGAATCAAGTGCTACTATTTCTGTATCTTTGATTTTTACAACATCACCTGGTTTTACTGCTATACATCTTTCAGCTGGAACTCCCCACTTTTTCCAAAGTTCTACACAAGCTTCTGGTCCTATAAATTTAACCTCTGATGAACAGTTTTGCATTACAGCTGCTGCAACATTTGCATCAATATGGTCACTATGATCATGAGTTGCTAAAATAGCATCTACTTCTTTGATTGCAAATGGATCAATTACACAAACTGAATTTCTTAAATTAGGTTGCATCGCTTTACAACCGATCATTCTTTGATGTTGATGCTGTGATTTCATTAATGGATTTGCTTTTGTCTTCTTTCCACTATTAACCCATAAATCTATACAAAAATTTGCATTTCCTTCAGATTTAACCCAAATACCCGTACATCCTAACCACCACATTGCAAATGTACCTGGTTTAACTACCTCTTGTTCAATTTCCTCATTTAGCCATGTACCCCATTCTGGGAATGTGCTTAATATCCAAGAATCCCTAGTGATTTCATCAATTTTTGACATTTGTGTTCCTCCTTAATTCTTCATAACATTATAGTTATTATTCCAACTTCATTTTTTTATTATACAAATTTGTCGAATTTTAAGAAAATTTAAAAACATTCATATAATTTGTTCTGTTATCGTTTTCTATACTATGATAATAAATCATTTTTGTTCACTTTGCAATAGTTTTTTTGAAAAAATTCATATTTTTTATCAAAAAAAGTTCAGAACGTTCATAAAACTTCCTTGCTTCTATTTTTTATGTTCTTTTCCCTTGACGAATCAATCGTCTTTTTACTTTTTATGATTGATTTATTGATTGTATACATATATAATATAATTAAAGAAACATTTAATTTAATGATTACAAAAAAGAACAAATGAACTTGCATTAAAATTTAAGATAAAATCTAGGAGGTTAAATAAATAATTATGAAAAAAAGCAATAGCTTAGTATCCAAAAGACAACAACTCATATTTCAAGATTTAAAGGATAATGGAACAGTAAAAATAGATGATCTTTCAAAAAAATTAGAAGTTTCTCCTATAACCATAAGAAGAGATTTGCAAATATTTGAAAAAAATGGAATAGTAGAGAAGTTCTATGGAGGTGCAAAACTTATATCAAAAGAATTAGACAATGACCCTTCATTTAATGACTCTAGTGAAGAATATTTATCACTTAAACACTCAATTGCTAAACGTGCTGCTGAATTAATTGAAGATGGAGATATAATATTTATAAATTCTAGCTCTACAGCACTCCTAATACTTGAATATCTAGAAGATAAGCATGTTACAATAGTCACCAATAATGGTAAGGCACTTCAATTACCACTCAGTCCAAATATAGATTTAATTTTGACTGGTGGCGAAGTTAGCAAAAAGAAGCTTTGTATGGTTGGAGATTATGCTACACAACTGCTATCCAAGATTACAGCTGATAAATGTTTTTTAGGCGTTAGTGGAATAAGTGCAAACTTAGGAATTAGCACATGTGTACTTCAAGAAACAACTATTAATTCAATGATGCTAAAAAAATGTAATGGTCCAACAATAATTTTAGCTGATAATTCAAAGATAGGTAAAAATCATAATTTTTTAGTTGGTGAAATTAATAGAATATCTTATTTAGTTACAGATTCAAATGCTGACGAAAAAGAAATTAAGCAGATAGAAAATAAAGGAATAAAAGTATTAAAAGTAAATAGTTCAAATGATAAACAGCAAAATACCGTATTCTAAAATACGGTATTTCAGAGTGTCGACAAAGTCGACACTCTTTCGTTTTTATAATAAAATATTCTTGGGTGATAAAAATGTTAACAAA